>CAVUGJ010000005.1:0-16770 GCA_963740985.1 uncultured Microthrixaceae bacterium | reverse complement strand
GGCCCAGTCGACCCTGGCCGACGGCTCGGGCCACTACTCGATCGACCTCCCCACGGGCACGTCCTGGTCGACGGCGATCACCGCCCCGGGATCGTCGATCACCGACCCGGGACCGGGCAGCGATGGCGCCGACGCCGGCATCGGGTACTTCCAGGTCGATTCGCCCACGTCGCTCGACTTCACGCTCCCGTTGGTGGCGGTGACGGTAACCGTGGTGGATGGCGGCGATCCGGTGGCCGGGGCGACCGTCAGCGCGCCCGCCGTCGTAGCCGACCCCCTGGCCACGCTCCTCACTCCAGGCGCCAGCACCAGTCAGGGCTGGCGGTCGGCGCAGAGTGCCACCACCGACGCCAACGGGCAGGCCACCCTCGACCTGCTCGCCCTGGCCGCGCCATGGAGTGCGAGCGTCACGGCCACGCCGCCCAGCCCGTCGCTGCTCCAGCCGAAGACGATCACCGTGAGCGACCTGACCACCGACAGCGCCCACACCGTGGACCTGGCTCCTCCGGGGCCGACGGTGACGGTGACGGGGGTGATCCATTCGCAGCCCGACATCCCCGCCATGTACTGGTCGGTGGCGTTCATGCCGGGTGACGCCGTCGACCAGGCCACGATCGTGTCGGTGGCGGCGGACGGCAGCTACACGGCCCAGGTGCCCGAGAGCGACGACACGGTCGAGCTCTTCGACGGCGACACGCCCGATGCCGCCGGGTCGGACTTCGTACGGTCCGGCGGCCTGGCGCTGTCCGGGCCGACCACGTTGGACCTCACCGAACCCCTGGTCGCCGTGCACGTGCACGTGGGTGACAGCGACGGACGGCCCGTCGATCGGACCGATCTCTTCACCAGCGGCGTGGGGACGGCCGCCGCGCCGGTGCCTACCGGGCACCTCTTCGCCGGCTCGACGGGAGACGTGGGGGCGCAGGGCAGCACCGACACCACCACCGATGCTGCTGGTGACGCCACCCTCGGCGGGGTGCTCCAGTCGAGCGCACCCTCGACCATCAGGGGCTACTACTCGGAGACGCCCTGCGTCGATCCGGGGCTCATCCCGTTCACCCCGTCGGCCGACCAGAGCCTCACCATCACGCTTCAGCTGTGCTCGGTCGTACCCGGCGTCGGCTCGGTGGTGGCGCCCACCTCGGGAACCGCCCAGCTCCAGATCCCGGTGACCCTGGCGTCGGCGTCGGACAACTCTGTGTACGTGCCGTGGAGCACGGCCGTGATCCCGAATGCCCTGCCGGGTCAGGCGCCGCAGTCCGACTACGTGGCGGCCAGCGGCACGCTGGTCTTCCTGCCGGGCCAGACCACCCCGACCACCCCGATCACGATCACCGTCAACGGCAACAGCAGCGGCGGCGACGAGTACATCCCGATCGGCTTCCACGACGTCACCGGAGCCGAGGTGGGGGGAGGTCCGTTGCACCTGGCCTACGGGTTCATCGACGCGGCCGAGCCAACGGTCGTGCCCGGTCTGGGCTCGGTCGCGGCGCCGGTGTCGGGGACATCGGAGGTCGACGTACCGGTGACGCTCTCGGCGCCGTCCGCGTCCACCGTGACCGTGCATTGGGCGACCCTGTCGCTGACCGGTGCGTCCCTGGCGCCTGCCGGCGACTTCGTGGCGACGAGCGGAACGGTGACGTTCAGCCCGGGCCAGACCTCGGCCACCGTTCCCATTGCGGTGACCGGCGACAGCACCGGGCAGGAGGAGTACGTGGTGGTGTCGTTCTCGAGCCCGACCAACGCGCAGATCGGCGGGTTCTGGGGGCTCGGCTTCGGTCGCATCGACGCCGCCACCTGAGGCACCCGGCGGCACCGGTCACCGACTCGGTGGAGCTAAGGAGAATCGAACTCCTGACCTCTTCCATGCCATGGAAGCGCTCTACCAACTGAGCTATAGCCCCGTGAGGAGGGGTCATCGTATCACCCGCCTCCGATCAGTCAGAAACCCGAACGCGTCGGCGTGACCCGATCAGGACCCGCCGTGCTTGAGGCTCTCGAGCACCGGGAGCCAGGTCTCGGGATCGCTCTGGTACGGGGCGTAGAAGCTGAGCCGGTCGACGATGTCGCCGTAGCGGGCATGCAGGGCCGGACCCAGTCGGGGCGGCTCGGCCACCACCGCGAAGGCGTCGAGCATGTCGTCGTCGATCAGGGTGCCCATCTCGGCCCACTCCCCGCGCTTGGACATGGCGTTGAGCTCGGGCTGCAACTCGCCCCACCCATGCAGGTCCAGGACGGGTCGATAGGCCGGGGTCGACCCGTAGAAGGCGATCTGTCGTCGGGTGGCCACCGCCGATGCGGCCATGTCCTCTTCGTTGGCGCCGGTCACCACGAAGGCCGGACCCGAGATCTCCAGCTCGGCCATCGTCCGCCCCGAACGGGTCAGCCCGCGCTCGAGCGCGGGCACGGTGACCTCGCGCAGGTAGCGCTCGGTGGTGAAGCCATGGCAGAGGAACCCGTCGCAGGTCTCGCCGGCCACCTCGGTCATCAGTTCGCCCACGCCGGCCAGGAACACCTTGGCGTTGCCGTGGGGATTCGGTCCCGGGTTGAAGAACGGGGTCATCAGGGTGTGGGTGTAGAAGTCGCCCTGGAAGTCGAGCTTCGTGCCGTCGTTCCAGCTGTCCCAGATGGCCCGCATGGCCAGGATGAACTCGCGCATGCGCGGCGCCGGGTGGCTCCACTCCATGGAGAACCGCTTGGTGATGTGGGGCTTGATCTGCGAACCGAGGCCCAACAGCAACCGACCCTGCGAGTAGCTCTGCAGATCCCAGGCGATCTGGGCCAGGTTCATGGGGTTTCGGGCCAAGGCCACGGCGATGCCGGTGCCCAGCTCGATCTGGCTGGTGTGTTCGGCGGCCAGGAGCAACGGGAAGAACGGATCGTGGGACGTCTCCGCGCTCCAGGCGCCGTCGTAGCCGGCCTCCTCGGCCGCCGCCGCCGCCTTGCCGGCGCCGCCGAGCGCGCCCGGAATGCCCCCATCGATCTTCATGGCCCCGCACCCTAGACCGAGCCGCGGGGGAGACCTGCCGGACCCGGGTGTGAGACACCCAGATGCCGAAGGCGCCCGTAGGGAGGCTTGCCGACCAGAGTGCCAATGGGGTTGCACGGCGAGTTGCAGAGTCCATGCAATAGGGTGCGGGTCACGCTTCGACGCAACCCTGATGGGGACGACCAACCGGTCCGCGGACCGGGGGTCGATCAGGGCGGCGGCGGGCGCCGGTAGCTGATCGACGATCAAGGGGGACCCACCTGGTGGGAATGGCGACGCTCGGATCACCTCGCTGGCGGACCCTCGCGGGTCGGTTCGCGCCAGCGGTGATCATCCTGGCGTTCACCCTCCTCGTGTTCCCCATGCCCGCCGGGGTGGCTGTCGAGGGACTCATCCTCGGCCTGGTCGGCGCCACCATCGCCGTGGGCATGGCCCTCATCTACCGGTCCAACCGCATCCTCAACTTCGCCCAGGGCGAGCTGGGCACCGCCCCCACCGTGCTGGCCGTGTGCCTGGTGGTCTACGCCGGGTGGAACTACTTCCTGGCCTTGTCCATCGGCCTCGTCGGCGCGCTGCTGCTCGGGGCCCTGGTCGAGCTGGCCATCATCCGGCGCTTCTTCCGTTCACCCCGGCTGATCCTGACCGTGGCCACGCTCGGCCTGGCCGAACTGCTGTCGCTGGGGGCGGTGCTCATCCCGCTCATCTGGGGCAAGCGGCCGGCCACCAACCAGATCCACTTCCCGCTGACCTTCCACTTCACCATCGAACCCATCGTGTTCTCGGCCGATCACCTGATCGCGCTCATCTTGGCTCCGCTGGCCCTGGTGGCGGTAGCGGTCTTGTTGCGCTTCACCAGCATCGGCGTGGCCATTCGGGCCAGCGCCGAGAATGCCGATCGGGCCAGCCTGCTGGGCGTACCGGTCAAACGCCTGCAGACCGTGGTCTGGTCCCTGGCCGCCCTCTTGTCGTTCCTCGGCGTGTTCCTGCAGGCCGGGATCCAGGGGCTGCCGGTCATCACCACGCTGAACCTGACCGTGCTGCTGGCCGCCCTGGCTGCCCTGATGCTGGGGAACCTGGTCGACCTCCCGGCCGTGGCCGCCTCGGCCGTGGTGATCGGTCTGCTCCAGCGAGGCATCACCTGGCACTACAAGACCAACCCGGAGATGGTGGAGCCCATCCTGGCGGTGGTCATCGTGGTCTGTCTCCTGGTGCGCAAGGTGGGATCGACCCGCGCCGACCAGGACACGTCGTCGAGTTGGAACGTGTCCGATGAGGTTCGGCCGGTGCCCCACGAGCTTCGGTCGCTGCCCGAGGTTCGGGCTGTGCGCTGGGGCGGCGGCCTGGTGGCCATCGCCGCGGTGTTGTCGCTGCCGCTGTGGCTGGGCGTGGGGGATCAGGTGAAGGCCGCGGCCGCGGTCGTCTTCGTCATCATCACCATGTCGGTGGTCGTGCTCACCGGATGGGCCGGCCAGGTGTCGTTGGGCCAGATGTCCTTCGCCGCCTTCGGGGCCGCAGTTGGGGCCTATGCCACCGTCCACTGGAACCTCGACCTGGGCCTCAGCCTGCTGTTGGCCGGTCTGGTGGGGGCGGCGGTGGCCGTGGTGGTGGGGCTGCCGGCCCTGCGGTTGAAGGGGTTCTTCCTGGCCGTGACCACCTTGGCCTTCGCCCTGGCCACCTCGGCGTACTTCCTCAACGTGCAGCACTTCGCGTGGGTACCCGACCCCAACACCGTCGTCACCCGACCGCATCTGTTCGGTGGCCTGAACCTGGACTCCCAACGCACCTACTACTGGGTGTGCGTGGGCGTTCTGGCCCTCACCGTGCTGGCGGTGCGTGGCATCCGCCGCAGCCGCACGGGCCGGGTGCTGCTGGCGTTGCGGGAGAACGAACGGGGCGCCCAGGCCTACGGCGTCAACATCCTCAAGGCCAAGCTGACCGCCTTCGCCATCTCGGGGTTCCTGGCCGCGGTGGGCGGCTGCCTGCTGGTGCACCTGCTCGGGGGCTTCAGCCCGGCCACCTACGGTGCCGACCAGAGCTTCGTCGTGTTCACCGCCGCAGTGGTCGGCGGCCTCGGCTCCCTGCTGGGTGCCGGCCTTGGTTCGCTGTACCTGAAAGGGGCGCAGTGGTGGCTGCCCGGCGCCCAGTGGCAGACCCTGGCCTCGGCGGCCGGGGTGCTGCTGGTGCTGATGATCATCCCCGGCGGGATCGGTGACCTGGTCTACCGGGGCCGCGACGCCGCCCTGCGGTGGGTGGCCGGGCGACGGGGCATCATCGTCCCCAGCCTGGTGGCCGACACCCGCCAACCCGACGACGTCAGCGGTACGGAGGCGGCGGCCGAGGTGCAGGCCGTCTTGGCCGCGGACGACATCGTGGCGGTCGACCTGGAGATCGAGCCTGTGAACGGGCGCGTCCACACGAAGGATGCGGCCGACACCGTGGGATCCCGGGGAGCCCAGCCATGATCCCCATCGCCCCGCTGGCCGCGGTCCCGTCAGCTCCGTGGTCCGAGCGGGCCCGGTTCGCGGTGCGACATCCGGGCCGCTGGCTGAGCGACCTCTCGGGCGGGGGACCCATTTACGCCCTGGCCATCCTGTTCGGCTTCAACATGGTCGAGGAGATGGACCGGGACGCGTTCGGGCTGCTCATCCCGAACATCCAGAAGTCCTTCCACATGACCAACGCCGGGATCCTGACCCTGGTGGCGGCGGCCGCCCTGCTCGGGCTCTCGCTGACCGTGCCCATCGCCCAGATGGCCGACAGTCGAAGCCGGGTGCGACTGATGCTGGTCGGGTCGCTGGTCTTCGCCCTGTTCTCGTTCGGCACCGGCCTGGCCTTCTTCATCTGGGTGCTGGTGATCATGCGGTCGGGGTCAGGTGTGGGCCAGGCCACCGCCCTGCCCACCCACAACTCCCTGATGTCGGACTGGTTCCCCATCGCCTCGCGGCCGCGGGTCTTCTCGGTGTACCGCTTCGCCAACGCCCTCGGCGCCTTCTTCGGCCCCCTCATGGCCGGTCTGCTGGCCGCCTGGGTGGGCTGGCGGCTGCCCTTCCTGGTGCTGGCCGTGCCCATGGTCATCCTGGTGCTGCTCGGCCTCCGCCTGGTCGAGCCGGTGCGGGGCGTGCAGGAGCGCGAGGCCATGGGGATGGAGGGCGAGGCCCTGCTCACCGAGGAGCCGCCCCCGTCGTTCGCCGAGTCCTGGCGGATGGTGTGGAAGGTCGACAGCCTTCGCCGGGTCTTCTACGCCCTGCCCTTCCTGGCCGCCTCCATCATCGGCTTCGCCTCGCTGGCTGCACTGCTCTACCAGGATGCATTCGGACTCGACACGGTGCACCGGGCCTACATCGCCGCCATCACCGAACCGGTGCAGGTGGTCGGCCTGGTCATCGGCGCCCGGTTCGGCACCAAGTTGATCATGCGCGACCCGGCCCTGATCATGAAGTTCCTGGCCGGCGCGGCCTTCCTGTGCGGCGCCTTCGCCGCCGTGTTCGCCCTGGCCCCCTGGCTGTGGCTGACCGTCGTGGCCAACATGGCCATCGCCGCCACCTTGGCCATCGTCGGCCCGGGCGTGTTCGCCGCGCTCTCGTTGGGCATCCCGCCGCGGGCCCGGTCGATGGGGTTCTCCCTGGGGGCCATCTGGGTGATCCCCGGACTCATCGTGCTGCCCATCGTGGGGGCCGTGTCCGATGGCATCGGGATCCGCCCCGGCATGTTGATCATGACGCCGGTCTTCGTGGTCGGCGGACTGATCCTGGCCGGTTCGGGCCGGGTCCTCAACGACGACATCAAGCAGGTCTGGGCCATGGCCGCGGCCCGCTCCGAGGTGCTCTACGAGCGTCGCCACGGCCGGGTCAAGTTGCTGCTGTGCCGCGGTCTGCAGGTCTACTACGGCAACGTGCAGGTGCTCTTCGACGTCGACTTCGAGATTGACGAGGGGGAGATCGTGGCCCTGCTCGGCACCAACGGTGCCGGGAAGTCGACGCTGCTCAAGGCCATCTGCGGGGTGGTGGAGGCCGACAAGGGTGCGGTCATCTTCGACGGGCGCGACATCACCCACGCCCCACCCAACGAGATCGCGGCCCATGGCATCAGCCAGGTGCCGGGGGGTCACGGCGTCTTCCCCGGGCTCACCGTGCGGGAGAACCTGCGGGTGGCGGGCTGGCTGGAGCGCAAGGAGCCGGCCGACCTGGCCGGACGCGTCAACCAGGTGCTCGAGCAGTTCCCGATCCTCTCCGCCCGCATGGACGAGCCGGCCAGCAACCTGTCCGGGGGCCAGCAGCAGATGCTGGCCCTGGGCATGGCCTTCCTGGGCCGCCCGCGCCTGCTGCTCATCGACGAGCTCTCGTTGGGGTTGGCCCCGGTGGTGGTCGAGCAGCTCCTGCCCATGGTCGGGGCCATCCGCGAGCAGGGCACCACGGTGATCCTGGTCGAGCAGTCGGTCAACCTGGCCCTGACCATCGCCGAGACGGCCTACTTCATGGAGAAGGGCGAGATCCGCTTCCACGGCCCCACCGCCGAGCTGCTGGACCGCCCCGACATCCTGCGCTCGGTGTTCCTGGAGGGAGTCGGGGCCGGCTCCCCCGATGGGGCCGTGGCCGACCCCTCCGCCGCCCCGACGTGGGTGACGGCGACCACGTCGGCCAACGGACACCAGCCCGGGGTGGTCCGGGCCGAGGCTGAGACCGAGGCGACGGTGGCGGTCGACGGTCCGCTGACCGCGGCACTGGAGGTGCTGGAGGTGCGGGTGCGCTTCGGCGGCATCCAGGCCGTGGGCGGGGTGACCCTGTTGGCCGCGCCGGGCGAGATCGTGGGCATCATCGGGCCGAACGGGGCCGGCAAGACCACCCTGTTCGACCTCATCTCCGGGTTCACCCGCGCCGACGCCGGCCGTGTGGTGCTGGGCGGCGTGGAGCTGACCGGGCGAAGCCCCGACCATCGGGCCCGCCTGGGCCTGGGCCGTTCCTTCCAGGATGCACGGCTCTTCCCGGCGTTGACGGTGGAGGAGACCATCGCCGTGGCCCTGGACCGGTGGGTGCAGGTGCGCGACCCGCTCAACCCGGCGCTGCACCTGCCCGCCGCCTTCGATTCGGAGCAGGACGTGAGCCGGCGGGTGGCCGAGCTGGTCGAGCTGTTGAACCTGGGGGCGTTCCGCACCAAGTTCATCCACGAGCTCTCCACCGGCTCGCGACGCGTGGTCGACTTGGCCTGCGTGGTCGCCCACCACCCCAGCGTGGTGCTGTTGGACGAGCCGTCGAGTGGCATCGCCCAGCGTGAATCCGAGGCGCTGGGCCCGCTGCTGCTGCGCCTGCGCGACGAGTTGGGGGCCACCCTGTTGGTGATCGAGCACGACATGCCCCTGGTCACCTCGGTGGCCGACCGGCTGGTCGCGCTCGACCAGGGCCTACTGGTGGCCGACGGCCGGCCCGACGATGTCCTGCACGATCCCGTGGTGGTGAGCTCCTATCTGGGGGACAACGCCGCCGCCATCGCCCGCTCGGGCACCATCGAGACCTGATCATCCGTTCCAGAGGGGGAACCGTCCATGCAACCCACCGCCGCTCCGCCGTCCCGTCCGTTCCTGCGGCGCTATGGCCCACTCATCGCCATCGTCGCCGTGCTGGCGGTGGTGGCCGGGGTGGTGGTGGCCACGCGTGGCAACAGCTCATCGACCAGCACCGGGACCAGCACCACCACCGCGCCCGGCGGCTTCCACCCGGCGGGGGTGACGACCTGGGCCCAGGCCAAGGCGGAAGGCAAGACCAAGGACATCGACTGGGGCAGCCGTTGTGACACCACCACCGGTCGCCTCAAGTACCCGTACTACTTCGCCGGCGCCTGCTACGCCCCCTTCCACGGGGACAACGGTGGGGCCACCTACCAGGGCGTGACCAGCGACTCGATCAAGGTCGTGCTCTACCTTGCGCAGCCCAACGATCCCATCCTGAAGTACATCGAGGGCTCCATCGCCGATTCCGACACGAACCAGCAGACCATCGACACGGTCAAGGGCTACATCAAGTTCCTCGAGACCTACTCCGAGACCTACGGACGTCATGTGGACCTGGTGCCGTTCGTGGGCACCGGCACGGTCGACGACGAGGTGGCGGCCCGCGCCGATGCCACCACCATCGCCGAGACCATCAAGCCGTTCGCCGTGCTCAACGGGCCCGTGCTGACCGCCGCCTTCGGCCAGACGATCATCGCCAACAAGATCTTCTGCATCGACTGCGTGCCCAGCCAGCCCAACAGCTTCTACGCCAAGAACGCGCCCTACGCCATCGGTCTGCCCATGAACGCGGACGAGGGCCAGATCGAGCTGGCCGACTACATCGGCGCCCAGCTCAAGGGTCGTCCGGCCATTCATGCCGGCAGCTCCGCCCTGCAGTCCCAGACGCGCAAGTTCGGGCTGGTCTACATCTCGACCGGCCAGGATGCCGAGACCCAGACCGACCACTTCGTGGCCAGCCTGGCCAAGCAGGGGGTCAAGCTGTCGGCCCGCCTGGCCTATCAGTCACCCACCAACATCGATGCCAACGGTCTGATCGCCCAACTCAAGTCGGCCGGGGTGACCACCGTGATCTTCAGCGGCGACCCGGTGGCGCCCGGTCCGTTGACCACCGCGGCCACCAACCAGGAGTACTTCCCCGAGTGGATCGTCAGTGGCGCATCGGCGCTGTTGACCGACACGGCCATCTTCGCCCGCACCTACGACCAGAAGCAGTGGTCCCACGCCTTCGGGATCACCACCGGAGCCGCCCGCACCGACCCGTCGGTGAGCGGCTCCATCTACCTGTACCACTGGTTCTACGGCAAGAACCCGCCGGCGGCCACCGGGTCGGCGGTGACGGTCCCCCTGTTCAGCCTGCTCTATTCCGGCTTGCAGGCCACCGGACCCGACCTCACTCCGCAGAACCTGCTGTCGGCCTACTTCTCGTTGGTCCGGGTGCCTGAGGCCGTGACCCAGCCCCTCATCACCTACGGCAACCACGGCATCTGGCCCGAGACCGACTACCAGGGCATCGACGACGTCACCCAGATCTGGTGGAACCCGAACGCATCGGGCCCCGATGAACTGAACCACCAGGGCAAGGGGCTCTACGAGTACGTGGACGGGGGCAAGCGCTACCTGCCGGGGCAGTTCCCTGACGAGCCGCCGGACGTGTTCAACACCAAGGGGGCGGTCACCATCTACACGAAGATCCCGGCCGCGGAGTCGGTGACCGTCTACCCGTCACCCTCACCCCGCCCGACCCAACCTTCCTGACCCTTCGGTCGGCAGGCCTCCCTGCGGGCGCCTTCGGCATCTGGGCGTCGTCGGTCCAGCGGCTCCGGCCTGGCGCCTACTTGTTTGGCCCTTCGGTCGGCAGGCCTCCCTGCGGGCGCCTTCGGCATCTGGGCGTCGTCGGTCCAGCGGCTCCGGCCTGGCGCCTACTTGTTTGGCCCTTCGGTCGGCAAGCCTCCCTGCGGGCGCCTTCGGCATCTGGGCGTCGTCGGTCCAGCGGCTCCGGCCTGGCGGCCTTCGCCTTCTTGGTCCTGCGGTCGGCTCAAGTCTCCTGGTCGCGCAGGAAGCGCTCGAGCTCGGCGGCCAACTCCTCGCCTGAGGGCAGAGGACGGCCGTCGGCCTCGGCCTGGGCATCGACCTGACCCTCGAGCTGGCGGACCAGCTCCTGGTGCTCTTCGCTGTCGGCGATGAGCGTGTCGAGCCGGGCTCGGGCCGCCTCGGCCTCGGCGGCCAGCGTGCCCGTGCCGAAATGGACCTGGCCCACCTGCTCCAGCGACTCGATGAGCGCCAGGCCGGCCGCCGGATAGGGCATGGCCGAGGCGTAGTGCGGGACCTGGGCCCACAGGCCGAGCGCCCCCAACCCGTGCTCGGCCCCCAGCTCCTCGATGGCAGCCTGGACGCCGGCGGGAACGTCGATGCGTCCGGTGATGAGGCCGACCTGGCGGGCCAGGTCCATCGAGGCGGTGGTGGGCACCACCCGGGTCGGACGGGTGTGGGGCACCGGTGCCGGGTAGGCGCCGAGCCCCACGACCATGCGGGTACCGAACTCGAGCGCCAGGTCGATCACCGCCCGGGAGAAGGACCGCCACGAGTGGTCCGGCTCGGCGCCCAACAGGAACAGCACGTCCTGGCCATCGGGATCCGAGCCCGCCCGCAGCTCGATGGTGGGCCAGGTCAGCCCGGTCTGGATCCCGTCCACCAGGTGCATGGTGGGTCGGCGGGCCCGATGGTCGAGCAGCGCGTCGGTGTCGAAGCTGGCCACCAGCTCCATGGTGGTGGCGGCCGAGATGGTCTCCATGGCGGTGCCCGCGCCCAGACCGGCGTCAATCCAGCCCTCCAGCACGACCACGAGCAGCGGTGACTCCAGGTCGGGGCGCTGGACGAACTCGTAGAGCGAGCTCACTCCAGCCGCCCGATCGCCTGGCGGGCTGATTCGGTCAGCGCGATCACCTGTTGCCCGAAGAAGTCGAAGGCGCCCTCGTCGCCTCGGTGGCCCATGGCGCCGCCCTTGTAGCGGGCGTAGACGCCCTCGATGATGCAGGCCAGCTTCCAGTAGCCGAAGGCCACGTAGTAGTCGATGGCCGACAGGTCACGGCCCGACACCTCGGCGTAGCGCGCCAGCAGGTCGTCGCGGGCGTAGGAAGCCGTCGAGCACGGTGGCCCCCGACACCCCGGCCGGGTGCACGTCGTCGGGGTCGGTCCAATACACCATGAGCAGGCCCAGATCGGCCAGGGGATCGCCCAGGGTGCACAGCTCCCAGTCGAGCACGGCCATGATCTGCCCGTCGTCGCCGATCATGCAGTTGTCCAAGCGGTAGTCACCGTGGACGATGGTGGCACCGGCCTGGAGGGGCACCTCCGAGCTGAGGTCCTGGTAGACCCGATCGAGCTCGGGCACGTCGCGGGTCTTGGACTTCTCGAACTGGCTATACCAGCGCTTCAGCTGTCGCTCGATGTAGCCCTCGTGGCGGCCCAGGTCGTCGAGGCCGCTGCCCACCAGGTCGACCGCGTGGATGCGAGCCAGGACGTCGACGATGGACTCGCTGGCGGCGCCGCGCACGGCGGGGGAGAGCCGCTCGGCCACCGACACATCGCGCACCACCGTGCCGTCGACGAACTCCATGACGTAGAAGGGCGAACCGTTCACCGAGTCGTCGGTGCACAGCCCGAGCGTGGGTGCCACGGGCACGTCGGTCGGGGCCAGCGCGGTGATGATCCGGTGCTCACGCCCCATGTCGTGGGCGGTGGCCAGGACCTGGCCCAGGGGCGGGCGGCGCAGCACCCAGTGGCGCTCCTCGGCGTCACGCACGCTGAAGGTCAGGTTGGAGTGACCGCCGGTGATGAGCTCGAAGCGCAAGGGCGGGGTCACCGCGGCGGCGTGGTCGACGAACCAATCGGTCACACCCACGGCGTCGACGCCCTCCACCATCGGCTGCTCGGCTGGTTGGGCTGGACCGTCCACGCGCTCCCCTTCCTGGTGATGCCGTGTCGGATCCCGCCATGCGGGCACGGCCCCGCGCCCCTCGACGAGGAGGCCACGCTACCGGGCGCGCCGGGGGCTGCGAAGCGTGGGGGCGGTTGGAGAGCCCGTATCCTGGTAGGCGTGACCATCGACTACATCGACGCATCCGACGCCAGCTTCGAAGCCGACGTGATGACCCGCTCCGCGCAGGTTCCCGTGGTCGTGGACCTGTGGGCGCCGTGGTGTGGGCCGTGCAAGACGTTGGGACCCATCCTCGAGCAGGTGATCCAGGAGACCGAGGGCCAGGTGGCCTTGGTCAAGATCAACGTGGACGAGAACCCGCAGGCCTCGGCCGCCTTCCGGGTCCAGGGCATCCCCGCCGTCTACGCGCTGCGCGACGGCAAGGTGGTCGACGGGTTCGTCGGCGCCCAGGGCGAGCCCCAGGTGCGTGAGTTCATCAGCCGGCTCCTGCCCTCGGAGGCCGAGGTCGAGCTGGCCGCGCTGCTGGCCGCCGGTGACGAGGGATCGCTGCGGAAGGTGCTCGAGCTCGATCCCGGCAACGAGGCAGCCATCGTGGCCCTCGGCGATCACCTGGTCGATGACGGCCGCACCGAAGAGGCACTGGGCCTGCTGGACCGGATCCCCGAGACGGCGGCCACCCGGCATGTGGCCGCCCGCGCCCGTGCCGGCACGGTCGCCGACGGCGCCGACGACGTGGCGTCACGACTCGATGCCCTGCTCGACCAGGTCAAGAGCGATGACGAGGCCCGCCAGCAGTTCGTCGACCTGCTCGAGCTGCTCGGCCCCGAGGATCCCCGCACGGCCGACTACCGCCGCAAGCTCACCGCCCGCCTGTTCTGAGCCCGCACGCACACCCCCCGGTTTGGGGGGTGACAGCGCACCCGGCGCCGTCTAGGTTCGGCCTCGGTCCTGTGGCCCGTCGCTGACTCCCGACGACCACCGGCCGTCCGCACCTTCCCCTCCACCGGCCCCGGCCTGTGCCCGGAGGGATCGTGTCCTCGTCCGACCCATCGTCGAGCGCGTCGTCCGACCCGACGACTGCGGCTGGCCCCGCGCCCCCGACCGCCCTCGAGGCGCAGACCGATCCGGGCGGGCGTCGGGCTCTCGACGCCCTGCGCGACCTGGTGGACCAGCACTCGACCTGGTCCGAGCGGGCCTGGTCGGACGGGTTGGCCCGGGTGCGGGCCAACCCGGTGTCCTGGTTCCTGGGTGCACTGGCGGTGGTGGCCATCGGGTTGGCCGTCGTGGTGGTGGTCGGGCGCCGCCCGACCGCGACCGGGGGAGCCGGGGTCGCCCCGGCCGTCTCGGGGCTGGGTGGTTCCACAGAGACGACCGACGGTGTGGCGGGCTCGGACAGCCCGTCCGCCGTCGCGGTGGTGGTGCAGGTGGCGGGCGCGGTGGCACATCCGGGCGTGTACCACCTGCCGTCAGGCTCGAGGGTCGGTGACCTGGTCCGCGCCGCCGGTGGTCTGGCGCCAGACGCCGACGGCGACCGGGTGAACCAGGCCGCCCCGCTGGCTGACGGCACCCTCATCTACATCCCGCACGTCGGCCAGACCGATCTGCCCGACCCCGTCGACGGTGGCGGAGCGGGGTCGGGAACGGGTTCGGCCGGTGAGGGGGCGGGGGCGACCCCGGGCCAGCCCAGTGCCCCGGTCGACCTCAACACGGCCACCGCCGACCAGCTCGACGCCCTCCCCGGGGTGGGTCCGGCCACCGCCGCGGCCATCATCGCCTACCGACGCCAGCACGGCCCCTTCCACCAGGTCGACGACCTGGCCCAGGTGGCGGGCATCGGCCCGGCCAAGCTGGCTCAGATCCGGCCCCACGCCCGAGTGTGACCGAGCTCGGTGGCCGCCAGGTGCGGGCCGGCGATGGCCACGCCCCCGCCAATCGCGCCCGCGCCCTGTCCGACGCCCACGTGCTGACGCTGACCGCGGTGGTGGCCCTGGCCGCCTGGTGGTCGCCCGATGTCCCGCCCTGGGTGGCCGGCGCCGGCCTGCTGGTCGCCGCCGTGTCCCGACGCCCGGTCATGGTGATCCTGGCCGCCGGACTGTTGGCGGCATGTCTGGGGGCCCGAGCCTGGCAGGGCGATCGGCCGGCGGCACCGGGCCCGTTCGTGTCCACGGCCGCGCTGGTGGACGATCCGCAGGACGTGGCCGGCGCGGTGGTGGCCGAGGTCCGGGCCCAGGGCCACCACTTCGAGGTTTGGGCCCACGGGCGGTCGGCGTCGGTGCTGGCCGAACGGGAGGCCGGTCAGCGGATCCGGGTGCAGGGTCGGGTGGCTCCCCGCCCCCCGGGCGACGACCTCGACGCCCGGCGTCACGTGGTGGGGGTGGTCACGCCCGACCAGTTGACGGCAGTGCCCGGCGACGGTCCGGTGGTGGCCGGGGTGAACGCGCTCCGCGGCGTGTTGCTGGCCGGGGCCCGTCCGCTCTCGGCTGACCAGCGCAGCCTGTACGGCGGCTTCGTACTGGGCGACGTGCGAGGTCAGTCGCCGGTGGTGGCCGACGACTTCCGCGGTTCGGGGTTGAGCCATCTCCTGGTGGTCTCGGGCGAGAACGTGGCCTTCGTGGTGGCCGCGGCCGGGCCGTTGCTACGCCGGTTGGGACCGCGGGGCCGGTGGCTGGCCACGGTGGCGGTGCTGATCGTGTTCGCCGTGCTCACCCGATTCGAGCCTTCGGTGCTGCGGGCCACGGCCATGGCCCTCATCGCGGTCACGGCCTGGTCGCTGGGTCGCCCGGCCAGCGGGCTGAGGATCCTGGGACTGGCCGTCACCGCCCTGGTGCTCATCGACCCAATGCTGGTGGGGGTGGCAGGGTTCCAGCTCTCGGTGGCCGCCTCGGCCGGCATCATCGTGGCCGCCCGGCCGCTGGCTGATCAGCTGCCCCTTCCCGGCTGGTTGGCCCGACCCGCCGCAGTCACCCTGGCCGCTCAGGTCGCGGTGTCGCCCATCCTCATCGCGTTCTACGGCGGCCTGCCGGTGGCCACCCTCCCGGCCAACCTCCTGGCCGAACCGGCCGCCGGGCTGCTCATGGGGTGGGGGATGACCGCAGGTGCGCTGGCCGGTCTGGTGGGCGGGCAGCTGGCGGCGGTGGTGCAGCTCCCCGCCGGTGCGCTGGTCTGGTGGGTGGAGTTGGTGGCCCGGTGGGGTGCGGCCGTGCCCCTGGGCCAGATCGGGGCGGTGGGGTTGGCGCTGGGCGCGGCCTCGGCGTGGATGGCGGTGCACGCCGGTCGCCGCGGCCGGGCGCGCCTGGCCGCCGCCTCCTGGATGGGGCTGGTGGGCGTACTGGCCTGGCCCGCGCTGGTGTTGGCGCGGGGCGGCGTGGCGCCGCCCGCGCACATGGCCCTGGGCGGCTCGGGCGAGCTCTGGACCGGACTCGGAGCAGGTCGCCCGGCCGTGCTGGTGTTGGGGCCGCGACCCCAGGCACGCGATCTGCTCGACGGGCTGCGTGGCGCGGGGATCGGCCACCTCGACCTGGTAGTGGTGCCCACCGGGTCGGTGACTGGTCTCGAGATGGTGGCGCAGCTGGCCCGGCGGGTGCCGGTCCGGGCCGTGTGGACGGGTACGGCGACCACCTCGACCACATCGGTGTCGGCGCGGACCCGGCGCGCCGCCGCGCTGGCGGCCCTGGGCGCTGTCCGCACGCCGGCCCCGGGCTGGGTGGCGCGCATCGGCGACCTGGTGGTCACGGTGGGCACAGAGGCACCGCATCTGGCCGTGACGGTGTCGCGGGTGCCCGGTGTAGCTTCAGCGGGTGCTGCTGTCGCTCGGGCCCCACCGCTTCGACGTGACCCATCGAGCCCTGGTCATGGGCATCCTCAACCGCACGCCTGACTCGTTCTACGACCGTGGCAACTACTACGACTTCGACGCCTTCTTGCGCCAGGCCGACCGGCTGGTGGGCGACGGCGCCGACTTCCTGGACGTGGGCGGGGTGAAGGCGGGTCCGGGCGAGGAGGTCTCCGCGGACGAGGAGCTGACTCGCGTGGTCCCGGCCATCGAAGCCTTGGCGGCGCGGTTCGACCTGCCCTTGTCAGTGGACACCTGGCGAGCCTCGGTGGCCGCGGCCTGCTTCGCCGCCGGCGCAGTCGTGGGCAACGACATCAGCGGCTTCGCCGACCCGGACTACCTGGCCGTGTGCGCCGCGGCCGGCGTGTCGGTGGTGGCCACCCACATCCGACTGCGACCACGTGTGCCCGATCCTGAGCCCGTCTACGACGACGTGGTGACCACGGTGGTGGACTTCCTGTCCGATCGGGCCCGTGCCGCCGAGGCCGCGGGCGTACCCGCGGGCG
>CAVUGJ010000004.1:0-11229 GCA_963740985.1 uncultured Microthrixaceae bacterium | reverse complement strand
GCATCGCTGCAGTCACCCTCGGCCTCCAACCTCGTTGACGCAACCGCAGAGTTCGCACACAAGCCGTCGGTCGCCGACGAGCCACTGATCCGCCTGGCCAAATCTCCCGGGCCAGTCGACCACGCCACGGAGCAGTACTAGCGTCCGGGCGCGGCTGCGTTTACGGATTGGGGTCACATGATGGACTCGTCACTACTCCAGCAGAAACTTGCTCGTCTTGACGAGCTGCGGTCGGTGGAACAGGAGGTGGCTGCGCGTCGTCCGGCTCGTTCCGGTCAACCGACCTTTGACGACTTGGCCATGCCCATCCCGCAGGACCGGTGCGGCTTTCTCGACCGGGAGGATGTGGACGAGTCGCTACTGGATCGCGACCAGATGTTCTTTCGCGAGCAGGGGTATCTGATCAAGGAGGGTCTGATTCCTGCGGAGTTGACCGATCCGTACCTCGCCGACCGCCTGGCCTACCCGGATGAGAACTTGTCGCTGTGGGGGGGCAGCTACATGGCGATCGACTCGATGCGCGACGTCTGCTTGTACGCGCCGCTCGTCGACCTGATCGAGAAGCTGATCGGTGAGCCCGTAGGGCTCTTCCTGACGCTGTCGGGTCTGGAGTCCACCCGCCGCACCTGGCACCAGGACTTCTATCTCAAGCCCGGTTACGAGAACGTCAACTACTGCGCGGCCTGGATTGCGGTCGGCGATGTCCATCCCGACAGTGGCCCCTTCGAGTTCGTCCCCGGGACGCACAGGTTGCCCTCGATGCGGCGGGAGCTGATCTGGGAGTGGCTCAGCCCCGAGGAACGGGAATCGGCCGCCAGCTACCGGATCGCCGAGACGTTCGTGACCGACGCCTGCACCAAGATGTTCGTGGAGCGCGAGTTCGAGTCCCAGTCCTTCCTGCCCCGCCGCGGTGATGTCCTGATCTGGCATCACTCGCTGCTGCATCAGGGTTCACGAGCCCAGCGTCCCGGCATGATGCGACCCGGGCTGATCGCCCACTACAACTCGGTGACCAAGCAGAGCGAGCTGGGACGGGCCATGAAACAGGCCGACAACAGGAAGTGGTACCGCGTCCGTGACGACGGGGAGATCGTGCTCGATCAGGCTCTGAAGTCCCGCGAGTTCAAGACGACCGCGATCTTGGCCCGCCACCGATGATGAGAAGGGCTGTGCGACGCCAGGCGGCCGTGTGCTGACATCCACGCAAGCGCGTGACCGCCATCCTCCGGCCTGTAGCTGCTGTCGGAGACAGACCTAGATGCTCGATAGGCGGCAGAAGGTTCTTCTTCTCGGGGCTCTCATCGGCGTCGCCGTAGTGGCCGTCCTGGCTCTCGCCACCAGACCGCAGCTCGGGAGAAAACCGCGCTGACGACCGCATCGACGGAGCCGCATCGGCGGTCATCTGTGGGCGACGCATCAGGTACGTGGGGGTAGCGGCGGGTCGAACAAGGCCAGCTCGGCCGCGTCGGGCGCCTGGAAGAGCGGTAGCCACCCGTCGAGGTCGGCGCGGCGGATCGGGTGGCTGTCCCACGGGGGCCGCGAGTTCCGGGCATCGATGCGCCGCCAGAGCTCGTCGGGTGACACGTCGAGGTAGTGCAACTCGACGCCTACACCCAGGCCACGAGCCGCGGATCGCAGCTCGGCACGTTCGCTCCGGGTCCAGAGCCCGAAGTCGAGGACGACGCTCAGCCCCAGGCGCAAGAGCTGTTGGGCCAGTTGCCAGAGCTCGTGTTCGACCTTCTCCTGGGTCGGCGCGTCCCAGGGGGTGGAGCCGAGGGCCCAGAGCCATTCATCCGTCGTGAGCCGCACCGCGCTCCGGTCCGAGGCCAGCTGGCGGGCGAGTGCGGTCTTGCCCGCACCCGGCAAGCCACAGGTGAGCATGAGTCGAGCGTCGCGCACAGCGCCCAGTCCAGCAGGTCTGCGAGCGGTCGCCACCCACACGCCGAATGAGGCCCTTCGAGCCGCGCCAGGTCTTCGCCTCATGCCCTCGGCGGCGGGAGGGCGACTGGCCTAGGGTCGCCGCGACGACGACAGGTTTGGGGGCTGATGTCGATGAGCGAAACGACCGTGACGAGCGCGGCCGAGACCGGCCACATGGTCACGATGGACGCGGCTCGACGGATCACGATTCCCCGAGGCGGGGCCCGGACGGCCGCGCTGCTGCGAATCGGGCTGGGCCTGATGTACCTGTGGGCGTTCGTTGCCCAGGGCTTCGGTGTGGGGTACACGAACGTCAAGACCACCCAGCAGCCGCCACCGCCCGACGCCGCTGCCCCGGCCCCGGTGACCTACGGCTGGACGTTCTCCTATGACGCCGACAACGGCTGGATCAGCTCGGGCTTCAAGCACTCACCGTCGGAGGCCTACCTGACCAAGAACACCCACGGTCCGGTCGGCACCCTGCTCACGGACCTGCCGACCGGCCTGACCGACTTCGGCTGGATCTTTGCCCTCGGAGGGTTGGGCATCGCCCTCACCTTCGGGCTGTTCTCCCGCATCGCCGGCTGGGGCGGGTTCGCGCTCAACATGGTCATCTGGTTCGCCGCCTTCCCGCCCAGCACGAATCCCATCATCGACGGCGAACACATGGCGTTCGCGCTCTCGATCCTGCTGCTCATGTGGATCCAGGCCTCGAACCACTGGGGCTTCGGGCGGTGGTGGCGGGCCCACGTGCCCTTCTGGCTCGGGTAGCCCGAGGTCGCCGCCGCGGTCATCCGGGTGACACTAGTCCTCGTGCGACCACGAGATGGTCTTCACCGCCACCAGCTTGAAGTCGAACCTGAGGAACATGGTGGGAGCCGCCTCGTTTCGACTGACACCCCACTGGAACGACTCGAGCGGGCCGCCGCCCGGGCTGCCGGAAGCGTCGAGCGCGAACCCGCTGACCTCGTCCATCGGCCGCGCCGCGGCGATGGTCGAGCCGGCCAGCGCGAACAGCCCACCCAGGACCTCCCCATCGCGATCGGACAGCTCGTCCCATGCCTCCAGGCGCGTGGCCAGGCTCTCGATCTCGTCGGTGGTGAGTGTCAGCTCGTCGCTCATGTGTCGGTCTCCGGTCGCAGTCCCATCCTCAGCGTGCCTCGAAACATGGACACCCCTCGGTCGATGGTCGTGCGCTCCTGGTCCCAGGATCGACCGTACCGGCTCTCGGCTCTAGGGCTCCGGCAGGGGTGGGAAGCCCGTCTTCGGGCCGATCATCGGTCCCGGGTCGATCCAGGTGCCTGCCCTAGGCTGCGGCGCGTGACCGGCGAGCGCACGGACCGTCGTGGGCTGGTCGCCGTGCTGGCACTCGGGGCAGTGGCGGGTATGACCTTCGCCCTGAGGGTGCCGGCCGGGCTGCCCTACGACGAGCCGTCGTACTGGGCCACCACCCGGTACTACGCGCTCCACCACCGGATGCCCGTACTCGGCCATCCCGGCGTCACCTATGAGGCCCAACATCCGCCCTTGGGCTTCGTGCTGGCCGCGCTGGGTCGTGGGGTGGGCACCCTGTTCAGCTCGGGGACCTGGCTGCCCCTGGTCTTCTCGAGAGTGGTGGGCGGCCTCGAGCTCCTGGCGGCAGTGGTGGTGCTGGATCGGATCCTGCGCCGGACGGTGCGCTCCGGTGCGGTCCGGCTGGTGGCGTTGGTGATCTTCGCGGCCGCGCCGATGTTCGTGGCCATGTCCTGGAGCGTGCAGAACGACGCCCTGAGCCTGCTGATCGCCTTCGCCGCTCTCGAGCTCATGCTGGTCTTCGACGAACGCGATGGTCGGGCGCTCGAGCCCACCTCAGGACTGGTGGTGGGGCTGGTGGTGGGGCTGGGCATCGTGGCCAAGATCACCTTGTTCTGGCTGATCCCGGTGTTCGCCGTCTGGGTGGCGTGGCGCGGCTACCGCCGAGCGGGCGCGGTGGCCCGGACGCTTGTCGCCTTCGGCGGGGGAGTGGCGGTGGCCTGCGGCTGGTGGTTCGTGCGAGACCTGGTGGTGTACGGACACCTGGTCGGCAGCACCGACCTGGCCGGTGCGCACTTCGGCCCGGCCGGGTTCCACGGGCTGGCCACGGCGCGGTCCCTGGGCGACGGGGTGGTCACCTATCTGTGGCTGCCCACCGAGTACTACCGCAACCTGATCCATGCCCCGGCCCCTCTCCGGGTCGCCGTGGCCGCGCTGGTGGTCGGGGTGGTCGGATCGGCGGTGCTGCTGGTCGCGTCCGACCGCCGGGCTCGATCCCGATCGACCGACCCCCCCGTCGTCGATCCCGAGCGGGACCGGGCCCGCGCCGCCTGGCAGCTGCTGGGGCTCACGGGCGTGTTCGTGGTGGGGGGCTGGGCCGTCTTGTACGTGACCACCATCTCCTTTTCGGCCCGCGCCGCCTTCGTGGCTCTGCCCCTGTGGTTCAGCGTGGTCGGTTGGGTGGTGGATCGGATGATCGGTGCCCGTTCGGGCCGGGTCCAGGCGGCCACGGTGGCGCTGGTGGTGATCGGGGTGGTGATGCTCGACGGGTGGACGCTGTGGGCGGTGCACGGCATCGGCCCAAGCGCCTCCTCGTTCCTCTAGATCGAGACGAGCGGCGACGCTGGCCAGACCTGGCGGAGCCGACCACCAGACCGGGCGGAGCCGACTAGTGGGTCGCCTACGCTGGCGGGATGCCCGGCCAGATCCCACCTCCGCCCGAGGCGTATGAGGTCCGCTCCGAGGAGATCGTGGTGCGCGACGCCGACTGCGGCCTCAACTCCCACGACACTCCGAGCCTCCAACAGCTGATCGACACGCTGCGCGACCGCAACGAGAAGGGCTGGGAGGTCCTCTCGGTCCACCGCTCGGTGTGGGTACCGGATCAGCCCCAGCTCGACGTGAACGGCGTGGCCATGCGGGGTCGCAAGGTGCGCCACGAGTTCGCCCTACGCGAGTGCGCCCCGCGGCGGCGCTACGAGTACAAGATCGATGCTGTGTCGGACCCGGTGGACCCCCACACCGAGATCGTGCTGTCCGGACGGATCCGTGAGGGATGGGAGCTCATCGGCTGCTCTACGTTCGACTTCCGCGCCATCACCACCAGCATCGACGGCCACGAGATCGAGCACCACACCAAGGACGCCGTGCTGGTCTGGAAACGTCAGCTGCGCAAGTTCCGCTGAACCCAACCCGTCCGGTTTCGGGCCCATATGTTTCGGGCCGGAGCGACCCCCTCCGGTAACGTCCGGCCGTGGCTGGATTCCAGGCCCCCAAGGGCACCCATGACGTGTTGCCACCGGCCTCGGCGCGCTGGGCGCAGCTGGTGGCCACCTTCGCGTCCGTGGCCGGACGCGCCGGGTACGGGCTGATCCAGAGCCCGATGTTCGAGGACGTGGGCGTCTTCCAGCGAGTCGGCGAGGGCACCGACGTGGTGCGCAAGGAGATGTACGACTTCACCGACAAGGGGGGCCGCCATCTGGCCCTGCGCCCCGAGGGCACGGCGTCGGTGGCCCGCGCCTTCGTCGAGCACCGCCCGCCCGCCCCCTGGAAGGTCTGGTACGCCGCCCCCAGCTTCCGCTACGAGCGAGCCCAGGCCAACCGGTACCGACAGCACCACCAACTGGGAGTGGAGGCCATCGGCAGCACCGACGCCGACCTCGACGTCGAGGTCATCACCCTGCTCGGCGACTTCTACGCCGCCTTGGGGCTGCGTCAGGTGGACCTGGTGCTGAACTCGATCGGCACCCCGGCCGACCGGGTGGCCTACATCGACGAGCTCCGCACCTTCCTGCGCGACCGGATCGCCGATCTCCCGTCCGAGGACGCGGCCAAGATCGACGACCACCCCATGCGGGTGCTCGACTCCAAGTTGGCCCCGACCGCGTTGGTGGTGGCCGACGCACCGCTGCTGGTGGACTCGTTGTCGGCCGAGGCCCGCGACCACTTCGGACGGGTCCAGGCCGGGTTGACCGCGACCGGCCTGGGCTTCCGGATCGACCCGCGGCTGGTGCGTGGCCTCGACTACTACACCCACACCGCCTTCGAGTTCCAGAGCGGAGCCCTGGGCGGCGCCCAGAACACCATCGGCGGGGGTGGCCGCTACGACGGACTCATCCAGGAGCTGGGTGGTCCGGCCACGCCCGGCATCGGCTTCGGCACGGGGATCGAGCGCATCCTGGCCACCTGCGATGCAGAGGGCGTGTTCGAGGCGCCGCCCTCGCTCGTCGAGGTCTTCGTGATCGACACCACCGGCGGCGATGGCGCCCGCGACCTGACGGTGGGCCTGCGCCGGGCCGGGATCGGGGCCGACCGGGCCTTCGGTGGTGGCGGCTACAAGTCCCAACAGAAGCAGGCGGACCGGTCGCCCGCGCCCATACTGGTCACCCTCCGACCCGACGGCTACTCGACCCGCACGACCGACCCGGCGACGGCGGATCTGGTCGACCTGGTTGCCCGGGTGGTCGGTCTGATCGAGGACCGCCTCGGACTCCAACCCCTCCCCAAGGAACGCTCGTGACCTCCGATCCCAGTGGTGCCGCCCCCGACCAGGCCACCGCGGCCGCCGATGGCCCCATGCGCACCGACTACTGCGGCGATCTGCGGGCCGACGACATCGGTCGAGCGGTGGCGGTGTGCGGTTGGGTGGCCCGTCGCCGCGAGCACGGCGAGCACCTGGCCTTCATCGACGTGCGCGACCGCAGCGGGATCGTGCAGTGCGTGGTCGACGGGGCCCACGACCTGCGCAGCGAGTACGTCGTCCGGGTCACCGGAGCGGTACGCCGGCGCCCGGAGGGCACGGCCAACCCCGGGCTCCCCACCGGCGAGATCGAGATCGGGCCGGCGCAGGTCGAGATCCTCAGCGCAGCCGAGCCGCCACCGTTCCAGATCGACGAGCGGGTGGATGTCGACGAGACGGTTCGCCTGCGCTACCGCTATGTCGACCTCCGTTCGGAGCGCATGCAGCGCAACCTGCGCGTGCGGGCCACGGTCAACAGCGCCCTGCGCCGGGCCATGGAGGCCCAGGGCTTCACCGAGGTGGAGACCCCGATGCTCATCGCCTCCACCCCGGAGGGCGCCCGCGACTTCGTGGTGCCGTCGCGGCTGAGCCCGGGCAGCTTCTACGCCCTGCCCCAGAGCCCGCAGCTGTTCAAGCAGCTGTGCATGGTGGGCGGCGTCGATCGCTACTACCAGATCGCCCGTTGTCTGCGGGACGAGGACCTGCGAGCGGATCGCCAGTTCGAGTTCATGCAGCTAGACGCCGAGGCCAGCTTCGTGACCCAGGCCGAGGTGCTGGCCTTCATCTCCGAGGCGGTGGCCGCGGCCACCGAGGCGGTGACCGGCCAGCGTCCGGCCGAGGTGCCGGTCATGACCTGGCACGAAGCTCAGGAGCGGTTCGGTTCGGACAAGCCCGACGTGCGGTTCGGCCTCGAGCTGACCGAGTTGACCGAGATCTTCGCCGACACCGGGTTCAACGCCTTCAAGGCGCCATGCACCAAGGGCATCCGGGTGCCCGGTTCGGGCGACCTCGGCCGCAACCGTCTCGACGCGCTCACCGATCAGGCCAAGCGCTGGGGCGCCAAGGGCCTGGTGTGGATGCGGGTCGAGGCGGGCGAGGGCGGGGCCGTGGGGCTCAACTCGCCGGTGGCCAAGTTCCTGTCCGACCAGGAGCAGGCCGCCCTCATCCAAACCCTCGAGGTGGAAGTCGGGGACCTCATCCTGATCGTGGCCGACGAGCGAACGCAGGTGAACCACGTGCTGGGTCTCCTGCGCCTGGAGCTCGGACGCCCCCCGGTGAACCAAGGCGGATTCCACTTCCTGTGGGTGGTCGACTTCCCCCTGTTCGAGTCCATCGACGACCAGGGCCGGCCGGTCTCCGCCCACCACCCCTTCACCATGCCCCACATCGACGACTGGGCCCTGCTCGACAGCACGGATCCCGCCGACCTGCTGCGCATCCGCAGTCAGGCCTACGACCTGGTCCTCAATGGCTGGGAGCTGGGATCGGGCAGTGTGCGGATCCACCGCTCGGACATCCAGTCGCGCATCTTCAGCCTGTTGGGGATCACCCCCGACGACGCCCAGGCCAAGTTCGGCTTCCTGCTCGATGCCTTCCGGTACGGGGCGCCACCCCACGCCGGGTTCGCCTTCGGCATCGACCGCCTGGCCGCGCTGCTGGCGGGCGAGGAGAACATCCGCGAGGTCATCGCCTTCCCCAAGACCCAGTCGGGAACCGACCCGCTGACCTCGGCGCCCACACCCCTGGACGCCGCCCAGCTGACCGAGCTGGGCCTGCGAATCCTCCCGCCGCCGACCTGACCGCCGGGGGTCAGGTGCTGAGCTCGACGCCCACCGCGCCGGGACCGGCGGCCGGGAACAACTGATCCAGGCCTCGCCGAGCACTCGAGGCCGTCGGGTAGAGGACCACCCGCAGTTCGGTCCGATCCCGCCGGGCCAGCAACTCGGTGGTGGCGGGCGTGGTCAAGGTGAAACCGAGCCGCTCCAGTTCGTCGGCCAGAGCCCGGCCCACCTCCGGGGCCGGAGCCAGGCTGGTCAGGAAGCTCACGCGGAACGGGTTGGGCAACGAACTGGACCCGTCCACAACTGGGGTGAGCCCACAGGGCATCACGATTCCCTGGACGGCCTCGGCCACCGTGGGCCGTCCGGCCGTCGGCGAGGGGGCCGAGCCGTCCGCGGTGGCGTCGGGTTGGTCGACCGCGGGCGCGAAGAAGCCGCCCCGGGCGGCGGTAGGGGCGGCGGCCGGTGCCGTGGGGGCTTCGGCAGAGGGGACGGGGACTGGGCCAGGGGCCGCGGGCGCGGCACCGAGCGGCGGTCCACCCGCCGGCGGGCCGCCCACGGTCGGATCGGGGGCAGCCCCCACAGCCGGGAACACCGGCATGGCCGACGAGGTCGGTGGCTCGAGCGGCGGCAGGGGGCCGGATGGGTCGTCGCCGACCTTGGGTTTGTCGCGGAGCGGGATGCCCTGGAGCCGGCGCCAGATGAACACCCCCAGACCGCCGAACACGATGACCCACACCAGGATCCGACCTACGACCGGCAAGCCCGACACGATCATGGCGTCATCGTTGCACTTCCAAGGGGTGCGATGGCGAACCGGCCGAGGAAACGGCGGTGGGGCCGGCCGCCGGGCCCGCGCCCGGTCGGCCGGTAGCCTCAGGCCATGGCCAGCGCGTCGCCGAGCGACCTGTTCTCTGCTGCCGCGTCCGACCGCCTGGCTCGCCAGGCGCCGTTGGCCGCTCGGCTGCGACCGGCGACGTTGGATGAGATCGTGGGTCAGGAGCAGCTGATCGGCCCGGGCCAGCCGTTGCGGGCGCTCATCGAGGCGGACCGGCTGTCGTCGGTCATCTTGTGGGGACCGCCGGGGACGGGCAAGACCACCCTGGCCCAGCTCATCGCCCACACCACCGCCAAGGCCTACGTCCAGCTCTCGGCCGTGAACGCAACGGTAAAGGACGTGCGGGAGGTGGCCCAGTCCGCCCAGGGCCGCCTGGGCCAGCACGGCCGGGGCACGATCCTGTTCCTCGACGAGGTGCACCGGTTCAACAAGGCCCAGCAGGACGCGCTGCTGCCCTCGGTCGAGTCCGGGCTGCTGGTGCTCATCGGAGCCACCACCGAGAACCCCTACTTCGAGGTGAACCCCCCGCTGCTGTCGCGCTCGACGCTCTTCCGCCTCGCCCCCCTCGATCTCGACGCGCTCACCAGCCTGGTCGAGCGCGGCCTCACCGCCGAGGGGGCGACAGCCGAGCCCGACGCCGTCACCCACCTGGTGGAGCGGGCCGGCGGGGACGGGCGTCATGCCCTGACCAGCACCGAGGTGGCGGTGGCCCTGGCCCGCCAGCGAGGCGAGCCACCGGTGGTGCAGCTGGCCGACGCCGAGGCCGCGCTGGGGACCAAGGCGTTGCGCTACGGCCGCGACGACCACTACGACGTCATCAGTGCCTTCATCAAGAGCATCCGGGGCTCCGATCCCGATGCCGGACTGTACTGGTTGGCCCGGATGCTCGAGTCGGGTGAGGACGCCCGCTTCATCGCCCGCCGCCTGGTCATCCTGGCCTCCGAGGACATCGGGCGAGCCGACTCCACCAGTCTGCTGGTGGCCGATGCCGCCGCCCGGGCCGTCGAGTTCGTGGGCCTGCCCGAGGCCCAGCTCAACCTGGCCCATGCCGTGGTCCACCTGGCCACCGCGCCCAAGTCGAACCGGGTGACGGTGGCACTGGGTCGAGCTCGCGCCGACGTGGCCGAACGCGCCCCGGGTGAGGTTCCCGACCATCTGCGTGATTCGCACTATCGGGCCGCGGCCGGGCTGGGACACGGCCAGGGCTACGAATACCCCCACGACGATCCCCGGGGTTGGGTCCCCCAGCAGTACCGCCCGGGCGAACTGGACGCGAACGTGTACTACGAGCCGTCGACCCACGGCGACGAGGCCGCGTTGCGGCGGTCCGGGCCGTCGTCGGAGTCGGACGCGGAGTCGGACGCGCCGCGCCCGCCCGACCGCGAGGAGTCCCGCTCATGAGTGCGGGCGAGCTGGCCGCGGTGATCCTGAGCGTGGTGATGGTGGCGGTGGTGGCCACCATGGCGGTGGCCGTGGCGTCGCTGCTGCGCTCCCTGCGCGAGCTGCGGGCCACCCTCGATCGCCTCCAGGCCGACACCGTGCCCCTCATGGGCGAGCTGCGCGACACCGTGCAGAACGCCCACGCCGAGGTCGAGCGGGTGGACGGCCTGCTCGACTCAGCCGAGGCCATCTCGGCCCGCGTGGACGGCGCCTCACGGCTGGGCTACCTGGCTTTTCGGGCGCCGGTCATCCGGGTCATGGCGTTCGGCCGGGGAGTGGGGCGGGGTTGGCGCCGACTGGCGGGGCGGGATCGCGCCCCAGCCAAGGTCCGGACGCGCTCGATGCTCAAGCGGGTTCGGTGGTTCACCGTTGGGCTGGTCGCCGGCGCTGGCACCACCATGTACAGCTACGTGCGCTGGCGCGAGAGCCGCAGCCGCCTGGCGCCCGATCAGCTGTCCGAGACGGTGGTGGGCGCGGCCCGCGTGGTGGGCCAACAGGCGCGGGTGGCCGGCGGACGGGCCCGGGCCACTGGGGAAGCCATGTCCGCCGCCGTGCGTGACGCCATGGCCGAAGGTCGCGACGCCATGTCCGAGGCCGAGGCCCGCATCGCCGAGGAGCTCGATCGACCCCGTCCGGGCCCGACCAGCCGGCCGACAACCCGGCCGGGCGACTGATCCGTGGTCGGTAGGCTGGCCCGGCCATGAACCCCATGACCGCCGATG
>CAVUGJ010000003.1:0-18948 GCA_963740985.1 uncultured Microthrixaceae bacterium | reverse complement strand
TCTCCGGCGTCGTCGGAGGGCCGGCGCGGTGGCGCGTCGACCCATGAAGGTGGCGCGCCCAGCTCATTGAGTGGAATGTCCATCGAAAAGATTGACAAAGGCATACGGGCAGTGATCTAATCCTGACCGTGATGGTCAGCTTTCCCACTGGATCCTGTTGTCGAGCCACGAGGGCGGCTCGCTCGATGCTCAGCCGCTGACCCCTTTTCGTCGCCGTGGGCGTTCCCCATGCCCGCGGCGAAGAGCTCCGTGGCCTTCGCGCCACGGTGAAATCCGCGCACTTCCCAACTGGTGTCTGCCGTGTCTCCGCGCGTGCGGCGGCGCCATCCTGCGAAACCTCCGAACGGAGAACTCATGAACCTGACCAAACATCGAACCCGGCCGAAGATCACGGCGCTCGTCGGCGCCGCCGCCGTGCTCGGTCTGGCCGCCAGCACCTTCGCCGCAGGCACGGCCTTCGCCGACTACGCGCCCTCCGGCAGCGACGTCGTGTCGGTGTCGGGGTCGACCCCACAGTACGTGGGCGACTTCCTGGCCAACGGCGACACGGTGGGCGACGCCGGCTACAACTCGGCCGGCAACGTCAACCGATACGTCAACTTCGACGCCACCGCCGATGGCAACGGCCGAGACGCCTATGCCAACGGCAGCACCCTGGCCAGCCCCATCGCGCTCAACCCCTCGGTGGTGTACCGCGCCGGATCGGCTCCGGTGCAGCGCCTCCAGTCGTCGGGCAACGACCTGTCCGCGCTCCTCTCCGACACCGGAGCCCAGGAGAACATCAACTTCGCGGTGGTGGCCAGCCTGCCCACACCGGCGCAGCAGACCCAGGCCACGTCCAACGGCTGGGGTGGCCTGCACGTCGTGCAGCTCGGCACCGATCCCGAGGTGATCGTCACGGCGAACACGTCCAACGCGCCGGCCGGCCTCTCGGTCGCCGAGCTGGTGGGAATCTACAGCGGCGCCTACGTCCACTGGAACGACATCCCCGGCAACGTCGGGCGGTTCCGCCGACGCCATCATCCCGCTCCTCCCGCCGTCCACCTCGGCCATCTACAAGACCCTGGTGGCCGACCTGAAGACGGCCAACGGCGGCACCGCCGTCACGCTGGCTCACTCGGTGCAGACGGTCGAGCAGAACGACCCGGGTGCGGTCACCAGCGCCGGCCCTGATGCCATCGCGCCGTTCGCGCAGTCCCGGCTGAACCTGTACGCCAGCGGGTACTTCCACAACATCAGTGCGATCCCCTACCCGGCCGGCAGCGTCCTGAGCTCGGGCGTCAAGGTCATCTCGGGGACCGCACCGGACAGCGGGGCGTCCTACACCGACGTCAACGGTGTCTATGCCGTCTTCCGTCAGAGCGATCTGTCCAGCCCGACGCCGTTCCAGCCCGGGGCGACGAAGAACTGGGTCCAGGCCCTGCTCTCCTCCTCGAGCGGCACGCCGTTCTTCAAGGGGCTCACCGGCCAGTCGCTCGTCGCCGCAGGCGGGGACATCCCCGGCTACAGCGACCTCGGATTGGCGCACAGCTGATGGCTGCTCGACGCGCGGATCGCGCCACCTTCCGACCCCCGTCCCGGGCCCTGCGCCTGGGGCGGCTTCCGCTGCGAACCCTGGGTCTGCTGTTGACCCTGGCCGCAATGCTGCTCGCCACCAGCGTCGCCGCCTCCGCGGCTACGCCTCCGTACGAGCCCGACCCCACCAACGTGGTCGGTGGCCTCACGCTCTACGACGCCACCGGCAACGTCATCACCACCGGCAACGTCAACGACGCACCGTTCGCCGCCTACGTGCAGGGCGGCGCCACGGTACGCGGCGGTGACACCAAGGCCACGCTCTACGGCTACCTGCCGCAGAACGGCGTGGCCCCCGGCGCCTGGTCCGGTGAGGCGCTGTCCACCTCCCAGACGTACCCGAACGCAGCGGCTCCGGGTGCCCTGGGCACCTCCACGCTGCCTCTGGTGGCGCTGACCAACGGCTCGACGACGCTGGCCACCCTGGAGGGCGACCTGCCCAACACGGCCAGCGACGCCTACCAGGGCCTGTACCAACTGCGGATCAAGACCTCCGCCGCGGGTCTGTCTGTCACCACCCAGTGGGATGCCGCCGACATCTTCATCTCGGGCAACACGTGGACGCAGGTCTACCCCGTGCCCACCACGTCGGCCACCAGCACGGCCCTGGCCGTCACTCCGGGCAGCCCGCAGAACTCGGGCGTCCAGGTCACGTTGACGGCCACGGTGACGCCCAGCAACGCTCCGGGATCGGTGCAGTTCCTCGACGGCGCCGCGCCGATCGGTGGTCCGGTGGCTGTCGTCGGCGGAACCGCGTCGACGTCGACCTCCGGGTTGACCGTGGGCAGCCACTCGTTGACGGCGCAGTTCACGCCGACCAACCCGGCTTCGAACCCGACCGAGTTCTCGGGATCGACGTCGACCGCGCAGTCGTTCCTGGTGACCACGGCCCCGGCCACGCCCACGAACACCGCCTTGGGCGTCGACGTCGGCACCGGGGTGGCGTTCGCTCCGGTCACGCTGACGGCCACGGTGACCCCGGGCAGCGCGCCGGGCACGGTGACCTTCGCCGACGGTGCGGTGGTGCTCGGCACCACCCCGGCCGGGACGGGGACGTTCACGTTGGTGACCAGCTCGCTGGCTCAGGGCCAGCACACCATCACGGCGACGTTCAACCCGACCGACCCGGCCAACTTCGCCCAGTCGACGATCACCGGCTCCGCGTTCACCTTGTCGGCACCGCTGTACACGCCGGCAGTGGGCAACGTTCAGGCCGAGATCGCCGCGGGCACGTTGACGATCAGCACCCCCTACACCAGCGGCAACCCCCTCGACCTGGGGAACCTGGCGCTGAACGCGGCGGCGACCGAGTACTCGGGGAGCGCCACCTTCACGGGCATCACCATCACCGACACCCGAGCCGGCGACCTGCCGTGGACGGCGTCGGCCCTGGCCAGCGCGCTGAGCAACGGCAGCGGGGGCACCATCAACGGCGAGAACGTCGGCCTCACCGACCTGGTGGCCGATCCGATCGCCGGCAACGCCCTCACCGCCGCCAGCGTGGTGACCAGCAACAACCCCGCGGCCGATCCGGCCGTGGCCCCCGGTGACGCCGGCACAGCCGGTCTGGGCGGTGGCACGAACCACACCGTTCTGGCCGCAGCTCACGGCCAAGGGTCGATTGCCTTCCACGGGACGCTCACCGTCAACGCCCCGACATCGTCCCCGCCGGGGACCTATGCGGGGACGGTGACCTTCACCATCGGCTGACCCCTTCCATCCCAGCCGTGGCCTTCGATGGCCGGGTGCGGCGTCCCCCCGCCCACCCGGCCATCGGCCCGCCTCCGAGCTTCTCGAACCAGGTCGACCAACCCTCCGTCCCTCTTCCTTCCGTCCATCCGAACCCGAGACGCATGACCTCGCTCGTCAACCACAACCGCACTCGTGCTCCGAGGGCCGCCGGGCCGCTCGTCCTGGTCGCCCTCGCCTTCGTCGTCGCCCTCTCGGCGTCGGCCGTGGCTGCGGTGGCCGCGGCCCCGGCCGCCAACCCGGCCACCAGCCCGGCCGGGCGAGCCACGTTCGGCATCGGCCCCTCGTCGGGCTCGGGCCCGGACAGCCGGGCCGCCTTCAACTTCGACGTGACCCGCGGCGCCCACCTGACCGACCGGCTGGCGGTGGTGAACTTCGGCGATCAGCCGGTCGTGCTGACCGTGTACGCGGTCGATGCCAAGCCCGACAACCAGGGCGGCGCCCAGCTGCCGCCGGCCGGGGTGACGCCCGTCGCCGCCGGAACGTGGCTCCACCTGACCCTCGAGCCCGGGGCTCAGGTACCCGTGGCCTCCCGCTCGACCGTCATCCTTCCCTTCACCGTCGAGGTTCCGCTCGGCGCTTCTGCCGGTGACCACGAGGCCGCCCTCATCGCCTCGCTCAGCACGTACGCACTCAACCAGCAGGGCACGCGCGTTCGGGTCGACCAACGAATCGCCGTACGGACCTACCTCCGGGTGGCGGGCACGCTGACCCCCCGCCTGGAGGTGCAACAGCTGCACGTCAGCTACCACGCCGGGTCGAACCCGGTGAGCGGCACGGTCACGGCCTCGTATGTGGTTCGCAACTCGGGCAACGTGCGGCTCGGGGCCACCCGACACGTCTCGGTGCACGGGCTGCTCGGCTCGACCGCCACCGCTACGGGTCTGGCTCCGATGCCGGTGCTGCCGCCGGGTGCCAGCCAGCGCGTCTCGGTCCGCATCTCGGGCGTCCGGCCCGAGGTGCACTCGAGGGTGCAGGTCGGGTTGCAACCGGTGGCCGCGCCTGGCGACGTGGATGGCGCGCTGGCCCCCGTCGAAGCCAGCCGCGGGGTGTGGACCGTGCCCTGGCTGCTGATCGCCATCCTGGTCGTGATCCTGCTGGCGCTCTACGGGGTGCGCCGTTGGCGTCGCCGGCCGCGGCGGGGCCCGACGCCGTCGGGCCAGTCCACTGACGCCCGGGAGGCGGTGCACGCATGAGACGCGCCCTCCGGTTGGGCTCGGGGCTACTGGTGGGGGCGATCGCCTCCTTCATCCCGCTGGTCGCCTCCGGCCTCTTCGTCGCCTCCGCCAGCGCTCCGCCCTATGCCGACCCGAATGCCCAGGGTTCGATCGGGCTGTGCGATCAGGCGGGCCACCAGGTCACCAGTGGCCGCGTCGACGCCGCTCCGTTCGTGTGGTCGGCCGTGTCCTCGGTGCCGCCCCCACGCGGCTACGGCGGTGACGGTCGCACCGCCACCTTGTACGCCTATCAGCCCCGGCGGGGCGTGGACGCGGGGGAGTGGAGCGGCCAGCTCATGACCGCGTCGTCGCGATACACCAACGCCGCGCACCCCATGGCCGTGGCCACCGCCGGCGACATCTCACTGGCCGATTTCCTGTCGACCTTCCCGGCCGTCTGGGACGGGTACCTCGAGCTGCGCCTCTACGCCGGGATACCGAACGAGCCGGAGTACACACGGCAGTATCCGGCCACCGACATCCAGGTGACCGGCGACACCTGGCGGGTGGTGCGGGGTGGGGCCGGTCCGTGCGGCGTGGGCACGGCCCAGTCGTTGGAGACCCGCGTGCTGCCCCCGAACATGCTCAATCCGACCACCACCGCGGCGCCGACCTCGACCGTCCCGAGTGGTCCATTGAGCACTATTCCGGCTAGTGTAGTGGGAAAGCCCTCCACCGGCGAGAACCTCCACGAGGCACAAGCCAGCGCCGCTGAACCGAGCAAGACCACATCGAGCGCGACCGGCATCGCCATCGCCATCGCCGCGGTGGTGATCGTGCTGATCGGTGCCGGCGCGCTGGTGCTCTTCCGTCGTCGATCCCAAATGTCCGTCGAACCCCCGACCCGCGAGGAACCGTGATGACCACCCCGACCGAACCCAGCCAGGCTCGGCCCAGGACCACGCGTTGGCGTCGGTCGTCGCGTCGGCTCACCAGCCTGGTGATGGTGCTGGCCGTGCTGGTGGCGGTCACTGCCGTGACGGTCACCCATGGTCCCCCGGCCGGGGCGAGCACGCCGCCACCGTGGGAGCCCGACGCCGTCAACGAGGCGGGGACGCTGACCTTCTACGACGCATCGGGTCACGTGATCACCACCGGCAGCACGGCCAACCCGATCGCCGCCTACATCAAGGGCAGCGCCGGCATCCGCACCGGTGACACCAAGGCGGTGCTGTACGCCTACACCCCGGTGAACGGCGTCGCCGTCGGGGCGTGGACGGGTGAGGCGCTGTCCCCGTCGACGCCCTATGGCACCGGCGTCACCTATCCGGGTGACCTGGCGGGCACCGCCCTGCCGGTGATGACCGGCAACAGCGGCGACGAGACGCTGGCCGCCTACATCGCCGATGTCCCCAACAACGACAGCTCCGCCGATGGCTACGCCGGCATCTACCAGTTGCGGCTCAAGACCACCCAACCCGGCCAGTCGGTCACGACGAAGTGGGACGCGGCCGACGTCGTTGTCTCCGGTTCCACGTGGACCCAGGTGTTCCCCACCCCCGCGGCGGCGACGGTGCCGGGCGCGCCGACGGGTGTTTCAGGGGTGGCGGGGAATGGCTCGGTTCAGGTGTCGTGGTTGGCGCCGGGGTCGACTGGTGGGTCGCCGATCACTGGGTATTCGGTGGCGTCGTCGCCGGTGGTGTCGCCTCCGGCTGGGTGCACGTTGGTGTTGGCCTTGACGTGTGATTTCACGGGGTTGACCAACGGGACGGCGTACACGTTCAAGGTGACGGCCACCAACGCGATCGGAACGGGGCCGGCATCGTCGGCGTCGGCGCCCGTGACGCCGGCGGTACCGGCGGGTGCGTACTTCCATGCCCTGACCCCGGCTCGGGTGCTCGATTCGCGGCCCGGGCCGGGCAACACCGGCGGCTACACCAGCCCGTGGACCGCGGGCACGGTGCGCACGGTGACGGTGGGGGGTCACGGTGGGGTGCCGGCCAACGCCGATTCGGTGGTGTTGAACGTGACGGTGGCCGACACCACCTCGTCGTCGTATCTGTCGGTGTGGCCGACGGGTCAGTCCCAGCCCACCGCGTCGAGTCTGAACTGGACCGCTGGTGAGGTGATCCCCAACGCCGTGACCGTGAAGTTGGGGTCGTCGGGGCAGATCTCGGTGTTCAACCAGGCCGGCTCGGCGGATGTGATCATCGACGTGGCCGGCTACTACGACGCCAACACCGGCGACGGGTTCAGTTCGCTCACCCCGGCCCGAGTGTTGGACAGCCGGCCCGGGCCGGGCAACACCGGCGGCTACACCAGCCCGTGGACGACCGGGACGATCCGCACGGTGAACGTGGGCAGCCACGGTGGGGTGCCGCCGGACGCGGATGCGGTGGTGTTGAACGTGACGGTGGCCGACACCACCGGTTCGTCGTATCTGTCGGTGTGGCCCACCGGCCAGTCCCAGCCCACCGCGTCGTCCCTGAACTGGGTGGCCGCCGAGGTGATCCCTAACGCGGTGACCGTCAAACTCGGGTCGTCGGGGCAGATCTCGGTGTTCAACAACTCCGGGAACGCCGATGTGATCGTCGACGTGGCCGGCTACTACAAAGCCGGGACCGGCAAGTTGTTCCACTCCCTGGCGCCGGCCCGGATCCTCGACTCGCGGCCCGGGCCCGGCAACACCGGCGGCTACAGCTCCCCGTGGGGGCCCACCACGCTGCGCACCGTGGCCGTGGGCGGCCTGGTCGGCGTGCCCGCCACCGCCGACTCGGTGGTCATGAACGTGACCGTGGCCGACACCACCGGCTCATCCTTCCTGACCCTCTGGCCCAACGGCCAGACCCAACCCACCGCCTCCAACCTCAACTGGGTCCCCGGCGAAGTCGTCCCCAACGCCGTCACCGTCAAACTCGGCACCACCGGCCACCTCTCCATCGCCAACTTCGCCGGCAACGTCGACGTCATCGCCGACGTCGCCGGCTACTTCAACTGACCCCATGACCAACGCCCACACGACGGACCACGTGAACGGTGTGGTGGTACCGGCGCCCGGCGCGCCGGAGCCCACCACCGCTCCCGCGCCCGTCGTGCCCGCGTTGTCCGGGGAGCCTGGCGCCGCCGGCTCGGCCTCGCCCATGGAGGCCGTGGCCGTCTCGGCCTGGTTCGGTGACCACAAGGTGCTCGAGCGGGTGTCGCTGCTCATGCCGGCGGCGACGGTCACCGCCCTCATCGGTCCGTCGGGTTGTGGCAAGTCGACCTTCCTGCGGATCCTCAACCGTCTCCACGAGTCGACGCCGACCGCCAAGATGGCCGGCCAAGTGCTGGTGGCCGGCCAGGACGTCTACGAGGTGGGGGTGCGGGTCACCGACGTGCGTCGTCGGGTGGGCATGGTGTTCCAGAAGCCCAACCCCTTCCCGGCCATGTCCATCGGGGAGAACGTGCGGGCCGGCTTGCGCTTCGGCTCTGGACGGCGGAGTCGGACCGACCGCGCCGAGCTGACCCAGCGATGCCTGGAGCGCGCCGGGCTCTGGAACGAGGTGAAGGATCGGCTCGACAAACCGGGCGGCGACTTGTCCGGCGGCCAGCAGCAGCGGCTCTGCATCGCCCGGGCGCTGGCCGTGGAGCCCGAGATCCTGTTGATGGACGAACCGTGCTCCGCACTCGACCCGACGTCGACCCGCTACGTGGAGGAGACGATCGCGGAGCTGGCCGGCGACATGACCATCGTCATCGTCACCCACAACATGCAGCAGGCGGCCCGCATCTCGGCCCAGAGCGCGTTCTTCCTGGCCGAGAGCGGCACCCCGGGCATGGTGGTCGAGAAAGGTCCGACGGCGCAGCTCTTCGAGGACCCGAGCGACCCTCGCACCCGCGACTACGTGCGCGGCCGGTTCGGGTGAGGTCACCGCGGCCATGACCGTGCTGGCGCCGGTGGCGCCCGAGATCGAGCCGGACGAGCCCCGCGCCCTGCATCCGGGGTCGGCCCCCTCGGACCATGTCTTTCGCTCGGTGGTCCGCACCGTGGCCCTGGTGGTGCTGGCCCTCACCCTGGCCATCGGGCTCTTCCTCGGCTACCAGGCCTTCCCGACGCTGCACCACTACGGCCTGGGCTTCTTCACCCGCGCCGACTGGCAGCCCGAGCGCGACACCGTCGGCCTGGCCGGCGTGCTGGTGGGCACGGTGGAGGTGGCGACCATCGCGCTGGCCGTCGGGTTCCCTCTGGCCCTGCTCACCGCGCTGTTCATCACCGAGTACGCCCCGTCCCGCTTGCGCTCGGGGTTGGTCTCCCTGGTCGACCTCATGGCTGCGGTGCCCAGCATCGTGTACGGCCTGTGGGCGCTGCTGGTGCTCGAGCCCCACGCCCTCTATGTGTCCCGGTGGATCAGCCAGTACTTCGGCTGGATCCCGATCTTCAAGCCCGATACCGACCCGAACGCGCCGGTGTTGGCCGCCTCGCGATTCACCGCCTCGGCCTTCATCGCCGGTTTGGCCGTGTCGTTGATGGTGATCCCCCTGGCCTGTGCGGTGATGCGGGGGGTGTTCGCCGAGGTGCCCCGCGGTGAGCGCGAGGCGGCCATGGCGCTGGGCGCCACCCGCTGGGGGGTCATCCGAACCGTGGTGCTGCCCTTCGGTCGCCGGGGGATCGTGGGCGGCGCCATGCTGGGCCTGGGTCGGGCCCTGGGCGAGACGATCGTCGTGCTCTTGATCATCTCGCCGGTCTTCGAGATCAAGTGGCGGGTCCTGACCGTCGGCACCATGACCACCTCGGCGCTCATCGCCGACCGGTTCGGCGAGGCCACCTCGTCCCAGCTGTCGGCCCTGCTGGCCGCCGGGTTCGTCCTGTTCCTCATCACCCTGGGGGTCAACACGGTGGCCGCTCGGATCGTCAACCGCGGACGCGACGCCGCGGCCAGCGAGGCCTGAGCCGATGGCCACCCCCACCACCGACCCCGACCCCTCGCTGGACCTGAGCGACCGCCGCCATCGGGTTGGCACCGACCTCGACGTCGTCGCCGGGCCCGGCCGCGACGACGTCGTCGGCGGTGACGCCGAGCCGCGGGTCGTGGGCGGCGAAGGACCCGGCGGCGATGCCGACCAGGACCGCCCGCGGGTCATCCGGGCCCACACCTTCGACGACCGGGCCTCGCTGGTGTGCTCGGCGGCCGGGTCGGCTGGGCTGGTGTGGATCCTCTACGAGCGGGTGCTCCCGCTCAGCGGGATCCTCGGCTTCGTCGTGGTCTGGTACCTGACCTTCCTGCTGGTCTACGGCATCACGCTGGCGTGCACCGGCCCGCGGACACGAGTGGTCGACGGGTTGTGGTCGGTGGTCGTCCACGGCGCCGCCCTGGTGGCCGGCCTGGCCCTGTTCGCCACGGTGGCCTTCGTGTTCGTCCGGGGCTGGTCAGCGCTGCACCACCTCAACTTCTACACGCAGGACATGGCCGGCATCCGTCCCACCTCGCCGCTCACCCAGGGCGGCGTGAAGCACGCCCTGCTGGGCACCGTCATCCAGGTGGCCCTGGCCGTGGCCATGGCCCTGCCCTTGGGGATCGGAACGGCGGTGTTCATGACCGAGGTCGGCGGGCGGATGGCGGACACCGTGCGCACGGTGGTCGAAGCCATGACCGCGCTGCCCGACATCCTGGCCGGCCTGTTCGTCTACACGGTGCTCATCATCGGCCTGCAGTGGGAGCGCGACGGCTTCGCCGTGTCCATCGCCCTAGGCGTCACCATGGTGCCGATCATCGCCCGGTCGGCCGAAGTGGCCCTGAAGGTCGTGCCCAACAACCTGCGGGAGGCGGGCATGGCCCTGGGGGCCACCCATTGGCAGACGGTGCGCCGAGTCGTGCTGCCGACGGCTCGGGCCGGTCTGGTCACCTCGCTCATCCTGGGCATCGCCCGCGTCGCCGGTGAGACCGCGCCCCTGTTGATCGTGTCGGGGGCCTCGACGTTCACCAACACCGACCCGTTCCACAACCCCATGAACTCGCTCCCGCTCTACATCTTCACGGCCGTCCGCAGCGGGGAGCCGCTGTATGAGCAACGCGGCTACGGCGCCGCCGCCCTGCTGCTGGCCCTGGTGTTGGTGCTGTTCGCGGTGACCCGCCTGCTGGCCCGAGGCCGGGGGGTGAGTCGATGAGGCGCGTCCTGGTGGCCGCCGTGCTGAGCTTGGTGCTGGCGGTGGTCCCGGCCCTGCTGCCGGTGGCGCCGACGGCGAACGCGGACGCGACACACGCGCTGATCCAGGGCTCCGGGTCGAGCTGGGCCGCCAACGCGGTCAACCAGTGGGTGGCCGACGTGCAGAGCCAGGGCATGCAGGTGGTGTTCACGCCCAACGGCTCGGCCCAGGGCCGCAAGGACTTCGGCTACCGCACCAACGACTTCGCCGTGTCCGAGATCGGCTTCCAGGGGCGTGACCCGCTGACCGGTGACCAGGACTCGGCCCAGGGCCGCAGCTACGCCTACCTGCCGTTGGTGGCGGGCGGGACCGCCTTCGTGTACCAGGTCCGCGTGGCCGGCCAGCTGGTGCGCAACCTGCGGCTGTCGGGAGACGCCCTGACCAAGATATTCACCAACCGCATCACCAACTGGGACGATCCCGAGATCACCGCGGACAACAACGGGCGGGTGCTGCCCGACCTCCCGATCATCCCGGTGGTGCACTCGGAGGGCGCCGGCGCCACCGAGATGATCACCCGCTACTTCGCCACGCAGTACCCCAGCTTGTGGGGCAGCTTCGCCGGTGCGGACACCTGGACCGAGTACTTCCCTCGGCAGGGCAACCAGATCGCTCAGAACGGCTCGGACGGGGTGATGAACTTCGTCACCTCGGCGGCGGCCAACGGCGCCATCGGCTACGACGAGTACTCCTACGCCCTGGCCGACAACTACCCGGCGGCGAAGATCGAGAACGCGGTCGGGCTACTTCACCCTGCCCACCCAGTACAACGTGGCCGTTGCCCTGACCCAGGCGATCATCAACTCGGACCCGACCTCGCCCAACTACCTGCTGCAAGACCTGTCCCACGTCTACGCCTACGGCGACCCGCGCACCTATGCGCTCTCGTCCTACGTGTACGTGATCCTGCCCACTGCAGCCAACGACCAGCGGATGACGACGGCCAAGCGTCAGACCTTGGCGGACTTCCTCTACTACTCCGTGTGCGCGGGGCAACGCGAGATCGGCCCGATCGGCTACTCCCCACTCCCCATCAACCTGGTGCAGGCCGGCTTCCAGCAGATCGCCCAGCTGAAGTCGGCCGACCCCAACGTCGACCTCACCCAACGCGACGTGTCCACCTGCAACAACCCGACCTTCATCGCCGGCCAACCGAACGTGAACTACCTGGCCGAGATCGCGCCGTCCCCCGCCCCCTGTGACCACGTGGGCGACGGCCCGTGCGGTGAGGACGGCACCTCGCGTGGAGGTGTCACCGCAGGGGGACCGGGGGGCGGCGCAACTGCCGCGGGCACCGGCAAGGGCGGGTCGGCGGCGGGATCGGGCTCCTCCGGTGGGTCCGGTGGGTCGGGCGGGTCCACCGACGATGCCAGCGCGGTGCGGGGACAGCACGCCATCGATGCCGCCCTGCGCAATCCGGCCGAGCACGCCCTGGTCAGCGACACCCCGGCGCGCGTGTTCCCCTTCGCCCTTCGCGGTCGCTGGGCCTGGGAGGTGCTGGCCGCGTTGTTCCTGCTGTTCGTGTTGGTCGGCCCCTGGGTGGTGCACCGCCGAGCCGCTCGGCGAGCCGGCGGTGGGCCATGACCCGCGGCCGCCCGTACCTGGTCGGGATGGGCGCCATCATGGCGGCCGCCCTCTTCGTCGGCGCGGTGCGGCCGGGGGTGGCCACGCCGGCCGCGGCCGCCGCCGCGCCCCGCATCACCCCGGCCGCCTCCGGCTTCAGTCGCACCGTCACCGTCACCCGTGACCACCTGGTGGACGGCGCCGACGACGTGGTGGACTCCCGGACCGTGTCGCTGTCGGTGGACAGCACCACCGACCTGAACAGCAACCAGTCCATCGACGTCAGCTGGACCGGCGCCCATCCGACCGGCGGGGTGGTGGCCGACGTGAACGGTGGCGACGCGCCGCTACAGGAATACCCCATGGTGCTGCTCGAGTGCCGGGGCACCGACGCCAGCACCGTCCCGGCGGCCCAGCAGCTGTCGCCGGAGACGTGCTGGACGGCCACGCCCATCGAGCGCTACCAGGAGTCCTACAACACGCCGTTCGCGCCCTGGCGGGTGGATCGCTACGCCACCGCGGCCGATCGTGAGGCCATCGTGGGCGCGCCGAGCCCGCGCCCGACCGACTGCTTCCCAGGCGCGTACACCGAGCACTGGGTGCCCTTCCTGGCCGCCAACGGCACCGTCTATCCGGGCGGGGCCAACGGTTGCGGCGGCACCGCGCCCGAGTCCGCCGCCGTGGGCGGCTCGAACATGCCCAACAACACCACCTACGGCATCACTCGAAGCGACGGCACCGGAACGGCTCGCTTCGACGTGTGGACCAACGAGGACAACGCCTCGCTGGGGTGTTCCGACACCGTTCCGTGCGCCCTGGTGGCTGTGCCCATCATGGGCGTCAGCTGTGACGTGGCCGCCGCCGGCCTGCCCGACGCCGATCGTCCGAGCCCGGGACCCGAAGCCGACGACGCCGCCACCCAGTGCGAGCAGACGGGCGCCTTCGCCCCGGGCCAGACCATGCCCGCCAACCAGGGTGAACAGCTGGCGGTCAGCGGCCAGCTGTGGTGGTCGGCCTCGAACTGGCGCAACCGCATCGTGGTCCCGCTCAGCTTCGCCCCACCCTCGAACGTGTGCGACGTGGTCAGCCACGCCTCCACCGTCAGCGTGTACGGCTCAGAGGTGTTGGCCCACGCCACCCAACAGTGGGCGCCGCACTTCTGCCTCGACCCGAACCTGTTCACCTTCAAGCACGTGGTGTCGTCCGAACCCGAGGCCCGCTCGCTGCTGGCGTCGGGTGGCATCGAGGCCGCGTTCTCCAGTCAGTTACCCGACGGTGGCTTCGCCACCCCCGTGGTGAGCGCCCCCGCCGCGCTCACCGGCTTCGCGGTCACGTTCTCGATGGATGACGACCACGGCAATCCGGTCACGACGCTCAACCTCGACGCCCGCCTGTTGGCCAAGCTGCTCACCGAGTCCTACCCGGCGATCGGGGAGGTACGACAGAGCTACGCCGCCCTCTCGCACAATCCGCTCGACGTCAGTGACGATCCGGAGTTCCAGGCGTTGAACCCCGGCATCGGCGTGCGTGATCAACAGGCGATCAGCGCCTCGACCATCCTGTCGATCGGCACCAACTCCGACGTGATCTCGGCCTTGACCTCCTACATCAACGCCGACCCCGAGGCCCGCGCCTGGCTCGACGGCAACCCTGACCCGTGGGGGATGACGGTCAACCCGAACTATCGGGGCATCACCCTGCCGGTCTCGTCGTGGCCCCTGCTCGACACGTTCGAGCCGGCGTTCACCGCCACCACCAACCACTGCCTGTACGCCAACCCGGTGCCGTTCCTGCCCTTGGTGGCCGCGCCCCAGGTCTCCCTGGCCGTCAACGCCCTCGACATGCAGTTCTCCCTGGCCCAGTCGACCACCTTCTGCCAACCGGCCTCCGACGGAACCACCGTCGGTGAGCGGCTGGTGGCCCTCGGGCGCCAGCAGCCCGGCTTCCGCTTCATGCTGGGCATCACCACCCTGGCCGACGCCGTGCTGCACGGCCTGCCCACCGCCGCCCTCGAGACCCAGTCCCGCGTCGCCCCCACCCAGACCATCACCAGCACCGCCGGGCGGACGTTCGTGACCCCCTCACCCACATCGCTGGCTGCGGCCGCGGCGACGCTGCAGCCCGACTCGGCCACCAACACCTGGCCGATCCCGTACGCGGCGTGGCGGACCGACGCGGCCGGGGCGGGGGCCTACCCGGGGACCATGCTGGTCTACGCCCAGATTCCGACCGCCGGGCTGCCCACGGCCGACGCGACCGACTACGCCACCTTGCTGCGGTTCATCGCCGGGCCGGGCCAGACGCCGGGTACCGGCGCGGGCCAGCTCCCCGCCGGGTACCTGCCGCTGACCGACGCCGACCACCTCGGCGCCGAGGCCGCCTACACCCTGGCGGCGGCCGACGCGGTGGCGGCGCAGAACGGCCAGGTGCCGCCCGTGATGGCCGAGGTGACGCCGCCTCCGAGCCAGGCGGACTCGGCCGCGGTCCCGCTGGGAGACCTGGCCGCCAGCTCGTTCGACCACGGCACGGCCAACGCCAGCACCGCGCCCTCGGTCACCTCCACCGGAGGCGGGGGCAAGTCCAAGGCGACGAGCCACGCGGGGGTGTTGGAGCGCACCCTGGCCGCGCTGTCCGATCTCCTCCGGAGCCTGGCCGGAGTGCTGGTCTTGATCGCCCTGGGCGCCGGGCTGGGTGCCGGCCTGCTGTACCTGGTGGGGGTGCAACGCCACCGCCGGGCTCCCGCCGATGGCGACCTGGCCGGGGTGGCCGACGAGGGGCCCGGGGCGGTGGCATCGGTCGGGTCGAGCCGGGGTCCGCTCGGGGCTCGCACCGTGGCCATGGGGGCCCTGCTCACCGTCAGCGCGCTGGCGCTGTGGTGCCTCACGTTCGGGTTCGTGCTCTCCCCGTTGCAGGAGCACCGTTCCCAGACCGAGCTGCGGGCCGAGCTGCGCGGCACCATCGCCGGTCAGACCGCTCCCACCGGTGGCCACATCCGCTCGGGTGCACCCATCGGCCTGCTCGACGTGCCCAGCATCGGGATCCACCAGCTGGCCTTCGTGGAGGGGACCACCTCGGTGGACGTCGAGCTCGGCCCGGGCCACCGGCCCGACACCCCGCTACCGGGGCAACCCGGGGTATCGGTCTTGCAGGGCCGCAGCAGCCTGTTCGGCGCACCCTTCCGACGACTCTCGTCGCTCCAGTCCGGAGCCGTCGTGCGGGTGACGACCAGCCAGGGCACCTTCACCTACAAGGTCATCGACCGGCGCCACGCCGGCGACCGCGAGCCGGCGCCGGTGCAGGTGGGTCAGAGCCGGTTGACCCTGGTGACTGCGGGGCACCCGGCGGCTGGCTCACACCCGGCTCACCTCGAGGCGGTCTACGTGGACGCCACCCTGCAGGGCCACGCCCGGCCGGCGCCGGCGGGTCGGCCGGTCGGCATCAGCGCGGCGCAGACGGCGATGTACGGCGATGTCGGCGCGCTGGCCGGACTGGTGGGTTGGCTGGCTGCGCTGGCTGGCGCGGCGGTGCTGGTGGGCTGGCTGGTGGCCCGCTGGCGGCGGGCCCCGGCGCTGCTGCTGGCGGCGCCCGCCCTGCTGGCGCTGCTCTGGGTCACCACCGAGGCCGCGGCGCGGCTGCTGCCCAACCTCTGGTAGCCCGCCACCCGCTGCACACCAGCAAATTGGGCATCTTTGCGTGCGGTTACCGCACATTTTCACGCCCAGTATTCGACGGCGGGCGAGCGGATAGGGTCCGACCATGTCGCGCACATTCCCCGAAGGGTTCCGCTGGGGGACGGCCACGGCCGCCCATCAGGTCGAAGGCGCCAACGTCAACAACGACTGGTGGGCCTGGGAACAGACCCCTGACTCGGGCTGCGTGGAGCCCAGCGGCGACGCCTGCGACCAGTACCACCGGTACCCGGCCGACCTGGACCTCCTGGCCGCGCTCGGGTTCAACAGCTATCGCTTCTCCATCGAGTGGAGCCGGATCGAGCCCGAGGAGGGTCAGTTCTCGGCCGCTGCCCTCGACCACTATCGCCGGGTGTGCGCGGCCTGCCTCGAGCGCGGTTTGGACGCCACGGTCACCTTCCACCACTTCACCACCCCGCGGTGGGCGGCGGCCGACGGGGGCTGGTCGAACCCGGCCATCGTCGATCGCTTCGGCCGGTTCTGCGAGGTGGCCGGCGGCGCGCTGGGTGACCTCATCACCCGGGCCTGCACCATCAACGAGCCCAACATCGTGAGCTTCCTGGGCTACTACGGCGGGGTCTTCCCGCCCGGGATCCGGGATCGGGACCGGTGGCTGGCGGCCAGCGACCACTTCCGGGCCGGCCATCGGCGGGCCGTGGACGTGCTCAAGGCCGGGCCGGGCGACTACCCGGTGGGCCTGACGCTGTCCATGACCGACTACCAGGCCGTGCCCCCCGACGATGCGGCCGCGGTGTCGCGGCTGGAGCGGATGCGTGGCCACGCCGAGGACGTGTTCCTCGAGAGCTGCCGGGGCGACGACTTCTTCGGGGTGCAGACCTACACGCGCACCCGGGTGGCGAGCGACGCCAACCTGGGAGCCGAAGAAGGCGTGGCTTCGCTGGTGATGGGCTACGAGTTCTACCCGCAGGCCCTGGCCGCCACCATCCGCCGGGCCTGGGACCAGACCGGGCACGTCCCCATCCTGGTCACCGAGAACGGCATCGGGACCGATGACGACGATCAGCGCATGGCCTATGTGGCCGGCGCCCTCGGTGGGGTGCTCGACTGCCTCGACGACGGCATCGATGTGCAGGGCTACACGTACTGGAGCGCGCTGGACAACTTCGAGTGGGCCTTCGGCTACGCCCCCCGCTTCGGACTGGTCGAGGTGGACCGGGGTACCCAGCGCCGCACGGTGAAGCCGAGCGGCGAGTGGCTGGGCCGCATCGCCCGGGCCAACCAGTTCCCCTGACGTCTGACTGTCGAGCCAGGTGGCCAGGGCACTAGCGTGGCCACCCATGCCCTCGTCCTTCGTTGCCGGCGCCGTGACCTCGGTCAAGGAGAAGGGCGCGAAGTACATGGGCGTGTCGGTGATCAACGTGGTCGTCGGACAGGGCCTGCTCCTGCTCTTCCACGCCGTGCTGCACTGGAACCAGGCCGTGGCCAACGCGGTGTCGGTGTGCATCAGCGCCGTGCCCGCCTACTACCTGAGCCGGGCCTGGGTCTGGGGTCGCACGGGCAAGAGCCACTTCAAGACCGAGGTGCTGCCCTTCTGGATCTTCATCGGGATCGGCCTGGTCTTCTCCACGGCCATGGTGGCGCTGGTCTCGCACCTCACCGGGGCGGCCAGCACCCCGGCTTCGCAGCTCACCTTGGCCGAGAAGCTGCTGCCCAACCTGGTGAACGCGGCCTCGTTCTTCATCCTCTGGATCATCCGGTTCTTCCTGTTCGAGCACATGTTCACCACCAACCCGGAGCTGGCCGAGGAGCTCATGGGCGTCGACTACGCCGAGGCCATCGAGGGCCACGACGCGGTGGCCGCGGCCGAAGCCGCCCAGGCCGATCGTCGGCACCAGACCCCGGACTGACGTGGACCGGGAACTGCGGGCCCACGCCGAAGCGGCGCGCGGCTTCATGCCGCCCGACGAGGGTCTGGCCCTGTACGAGGCGGCGGCCTCGGTTCCGGCCGGTGGCTCGCCGCTGTTGGAGATCGGCAGCTACTGCGGCAAGTCGGCCGTCTACCTGGGGGCGGGGGCCACGGTGCGCGGCACCATCCTGTTCGCCCTCGACCACCACCGCGGCAGCGAGGAGAACCAGGTGGGCTGGGAGTGGCACGAGCCCGACCTGGTCGATCCCGTGGTCGGCTCGATGGACACGCTGCCGACCTTCCGGCGCACGGTGCACGATGCCGGCCTGGAGGCATCGGTGGTGGCCCTGGTAGGGGATTCGCCCACGGTCGGGCGCCACTGGGCCATCCCGCTGTCGCTGTTGTTCATCGACGGGGGCCATGGCCACGACCCTGCGCATCGCGACTACGAGATCTGGGCCCCGCAGGTGGAGCCCGATGGCCTGCTGGCCATCCACGACGTGTTCCCGGACCCGGCTGACGGCGGCCGGCCGCCCTTCGAGATCTACAGCCGCGCCCTCGACAGCGGCGCCTTCACCGAGATCCGGGCCGTCGGATCGTTGCGGGTGCTGCGCCGGGTCGCCCCCGGCTGCTGAGCGGAATCCGGGCTCAGGCGGCCGCCGGCTCCGGCGCCTCGCCGGCTCCATCGTGGTCGAGCGCCTTCCACACCAGCGCACCCAGAAGGCCGCCGATCAGCGGGAACACGATGAACACCCACAGCTGCTTGAGGGCCCAGCCGCCCTCGAACACGGCCACGCCGATGGAGCGGGCCGGGTTGACCGACGTGTTGTCGACCGGGATGGAGATGAGGTGGATCAGGGTGAGCACCAGGCCTACGGCCACGCCACCGAAGCCGCTGGGGAAGCTCTTGTGGAACGTGCTGGCCACCACGAACACCAGCAGGGCGGTGAGCACCACCTCCACGATGATGGCGCCCGACAGCTTGTAGAGACCGGGCGAGTGCGAGCCGTAGCCGTTGGAGGCGAAGCCACCGGCCACGATCTTGGCCCGGGTGGCGCCGGTCTGGCTCAGGGCGATGCCATAGAGCACGGCACCGGCCAGCACGCCGCCCACGATCTGGCCGAAGAAGTAGAAGATGGCGTCGCCCGGGGGGCACTGCCTGTT
>CAVUGJ010000001.1:0-13956 GCA_963740985.1 uncultured Microthrixaceae bacterium | reverse complement strand
CGGATGTCGAGCTGGCGCCACCAGGTCACCCCGGCGCCGGGCACCCCAGCCCCGGCCTGACCCGTCCACGCCGCCGGGCCACCCCGCGGTCGAGCGGCGGCGCGACGAGAAACCTGTATCCACACGGCCTCAACCTTGTCTTCCTACCGACAGAGACCTAATCTCGGTCGATTCCACACCGCCAGAGCCACGATCTCTGGCGGCGGCCGCTGGGGCCGGGTCCAGAGGGAGGCACCGTGTCAAGAATCGCGCGTCACGCAAACCGGCTGTTCGTGCTCGGAGCATTCATCGCCGCAGTCATGGCGGTGGGCATGGCCCAGCCCGTGGCGGCAGCCACCGCCACCATCACCTCATCCGGTCCGCTGACCACCGTCGGCATCTCGACCGACTTGAACTGCTCGGTGAACCACACCGGCGACTCCTCGGGGGAGTTCTACGGCGGCACCGCCTGTGGCACGTTGGTCTCCCTGGCCGGCATCCTCTACGGCCCGGCCCTCATCCCCGCCGGCGGGAACGCCGTGCCCCGCACCACCTACACCCCCGTGAGCCAGTCCGCCGTCACCGGCGCCGGCACCTCGGCTAGCCCGTTCAGCGTCACCACCGTCGTCGACCTGGGTGGCACCGGCTTCCGCCTGACCGAGACCGACACATACGTGGTCGGCCAGGAGGCGTACCTGACGAACGTGTCGATCCACAACGCCACGGGCTCGGCCCAGAGCGTCATCATCTACCGGGCCGGTGACTGCTACCTCCAGAACAGCGACGCGGGCCTCGGCCAGGTCGACGGGTCGGCGGTGGCTTGCAAGGCCACAGCCGACTCGGTCTCGCCCAACCGCATCGAGCAGTGGTACCCCATTACGCCCGGCTCGCACTACATGGAGGACGAGTACTCCACGGTCTGGGCCGCCATCGGCTCGCAGCAGCCCTTCGCCGACACGTGCCAGTGCGGCCCCGACGACGAGATCGACAACGGTGCCGGTCTGAGCTGGTCGCTGGCCATCGCCGCCGGAGCCAGCACCGCGGTGCAGCAGTACACCACCTTCTCGCCGCTCGGCATCCAGCCGATCACCGTGACCAAGACGGCCGACTCGGCCACGGCCACACCGGGCGGGACCGATGGCTACACCATCTCGGTGGCCAACCCCGGAAGCGGTGACATCACGCTGACCTCGCTCACCGACAGCTTGCCGGCCGGGTTCACCTACACCGCCAGTTCGACCACCGGGGGGGTCACGACCAACCCGGCGGTCTCGGGCCAGACGCTGACGTGGAACGGTCCGATCACCGTCACCGCCGGGACCACGTTGCACGTACACTTCTCGGTGACGGTGTCCTCCACCCCGGGGACCTACACCAACAGCGCCACCGCCACCGGCGACGGGCTCATCATCGTCGGGGCCACCAACGTGGCTCCGGTGACGGTCGCCGGAGCCGTGGCCACCACCACCGCCGCGGCCCCCGCCGCGCCAGTGGCAGCCACACCGGCCTTCACCGGCTGACCCGAACCATCCGAACTGACGGCACCCTGCGCACCCCCGCGGTGCGCAGGGCGCCGTCGCGTCCGGGGCGGGTCGGGTCGGGTGACGGCGGATGGCGTCGAGGTGGGCCCGGTCAGCCCGGGGGCGCGGGCGTGCGCGGCTTCTGACCCATGGAGTGCACCATGTCGGAGAACCCGCACGGCTCGAATCCGGCCTTGCGCAGCAGGGTGGCCAGCGTGGTCAGGTCATCCGAGCTGAGGTCGCGCAGCTCGAGCGGCGCCTGGGTGAACGCGTGCTGCAGCCGGTCTCGCGCCGTGCGACCCCGATCGGTCAGCACCACCGTCTTGGCCCGCCGGTCGGTGGCCGAAGGCTGACGGACCACGCACCCGCCCTGCTCGAGCCGGTCCACCAGCCAGGTGACGTTGGAGGCGTCGCACCCCCAGACCTCGGCCAGCGAGCTCATGGTCGGCGCCTCGCCGTCGGCGAGCGACAACAGCGCCTTCATGTCCCCCATGGTCAGCCCGTAGGACTCGGCCACGGCGAAGCCGGCGTCGCGCCGACCGACCATCAGCGCGGTCAGCAGACCCCACACCTCGTCGGCCACCGCTTGCTTGGTCGGTCGAACCACGCCGTCAGCATAGAGAGCGCGCCACACTCGTTCAACCCATTCATCATTTGAATGGCTTAAATACTTGACTTACCTAAAGCATTTTGCCAAGGTGGACGGATGAACGATTCGTCCCACTCTCCGTCGACCGGCGATCCCGTCATCGAGGTCGAGGCGCTGGTCAAGCGGTTCGGCGACGTGGTCGCCATCGACGGTATCGACCTGGCGGTGGAACGCGGCACGGTGTTCGGGCTGCTGGGCCCCAACGGCGCGGGCAAGACCACCGTGGTTCGCATCCTGACCACGATCTTGAGCCACGACTCCGGTAGCGCCCGCGTGCTCGGCATCGACGTCGACCAGAACCCGCAGGGCGTGCGCGAACGCATCGGCCTGGCGGGCCAGTTCGCCGCCGTCGACGAGAACCTGACCGGGCGGGAGAACCTGCGCATGGTGGGCGAGCTGACCCACCTGTCCCGCAAGGTCACCCAGGCCCGAGCCGATGAGCTGCTCGAACGGTTCGGCCTGAGCCACGCCGCCGATCGCCCCGCCCGCACCTACTCGGGGGGTATGCGTCGCCGACTCGATCTGGGGGCCGCCCTGGTCCACCGCCCCCCGGTGCTCTTCCTGGACGAGCCCACCACCGGCCTCGATCCGGCCAGCCGCAGCGACCTGTGGGTGGTCATCCAGGAGCTGGTGGCCGACGGCACCACCGTGCTGCTCACCACCCAGTACCTGGAGGAGGCAGACCGGTTGGCCGACCTCATCGCGGTGATCGACGGCGGCCGCAAGATCGCCGAGGGCACGTCGGCCGAGCTGAAAGCCACGATGGGGGCCACCATCGTCGAGATCGGTGCCACCGATGCCGACCAGGTGGCGCGAGCCCAGGGTCTGCTCGCACCCGTGGGGTCGGTCGAGGTCGACGGGCACATCGTCAAGGTCAACATCAACGAGGGGGCCCGAGGCGTGCTCGACGTGGCCCGCATCCTCGAGCAGCACGAGCTGGTGCCCGACAGCTTCACCGTGCGCGAGCCCACCCTCGACGACGTGTTCCTCAGCCTCACCGGCCACAAGGCCGAGCTGGACGTCGCCCCCGACGACGGCGGCAACTCCGGGGACGGCGCACCGTCCGGCGACGACGGCCCCACCGATGACCACGACCGATCCCTGACCGAGGAGGTCGCCCGATGACCGCCACCCAGCTCTCCCCCACCGACCTGAGCCCGCTCTCGGCCGGGGTCGAGCGCCGCAGCCCGTTCTCGTGGGCGCTGCGCGACTCGCGCACGATCACCATGCGCAACCTGTTGTCGATCACGCGCCAACCACAGCTGATCGTCTTCTCCACCATCCAACCGATCATCTTCGTGCTGATGTTCACCTACGTGTTCGGCGGGGCCATCCACATCCCCGGCATGGAGCTGCCCTACGTCGATTACCTGATGCCCGGCATCTTCTGCCAGACGGTGGTGTTCGGCTCGATCAACACCGGCATCGGCCTGTCCGACGACCTGCAGAAGGGCCTGATCGAACGGTTCCGCTCCTTGCCCATGGCCCGCTCGGCCGTGCTGGCCGGGCGCACGTTCGCCGATCTGGTGCGCAACGTGTTCGTGGTGGCCCTGATGCTGATCGTCGGGTTCGCCGTCGGCTTCCGGGTCCAGACCAACTTCTTCGGTCTCCTGGCCGGCATCGCCGTGCTGTTGCTGTTCGCCTTCTCCATGACCTGGATCTTCGCCATCGTGGGCCTGTCGGCGGCCAGCCCCGAGACGGCCCAGGCCATGAGCTTCCCGATCCTGGCTCCGTTGGTGTTCGCCTCCTCGGCCTTCGTGTCCACCTCGACCATGCCGGGCTGGCTCCAGGTGTTCGCCAACCACCAGCCCGTCACCGCGGCGGTGAACGCCACCCGGGCGCTCATGCTGGGCGGCCCGACCGCCACCTACGTGCTGCAGAGCCTGGCCTGGAGCGTGGGGATCGTGGCCGTGTTCGCGCCCTTCGCCATCCGCCGCTACCGCCGGGTCACCTGACCGCCCCACCGCTCGACGCGCTCCCGCCCCCCTCCCGCTCCCCCGAAATCCGTGGAGAAACCCACCTGGAGTGGGGATTTCTCCACGGATTTCGGGAGCATCCTGGGGGTCACCCCGGCGCGAGGCCGGCCACCACCGCGGCCGCGAAGGCTTCGGGTGCCTCGATCATCGGGTAGTGGCCCACGCCGGCCAGCCGGGTGACGGTGGCGTCCGGGCGCTCGGCGGCCAGGCGCTCGACCATGGGCCACACCGCGATCGGGTCGGCGTCGCCCCACACCACGGCCAGCGGCGAGGCGTGGGTCTCGATGGCGTGGCTCCAGCGGTCGCCGTGCTCCTTGCGGTCCTCGATGTAGCGGATGGTGCGGGGCAGCAGCCGGTTGCCGCCGCTGAGCATGACCAGGTCGGCGCCGGCCCGCACCAGATCCGGATCGGGGTGCGAGACGTCGCCGCCGGGCGGGGCGAAGGTGCCCTGCAGGGACCCGACGATGGTGTCGACGTCGGGGGCCTGCTCGACGGGCAGAGCATCGTCGGGCAGTCCGAGCAGATACTTCTGCCCGTCGGTGAACTGGGTGAGGTCGTAGTAGATGCTGCCGTTGGCCAGCACCCGGTGGCCGATCTCGAATCCGAGCGCGCCCTCGTTCGATCGGGCCAGCAGCTCGCCGCCCACCGAGTCGCCGACGTCATGGGTGAGCAGGTCGACCCGCTCCAGGCCGAGGTGCGCCACCACGGCGGCGGCCACGTCGGCCTGGGTGAGCAGCGAGTAGCGGTGGTCGGGTTTGGACGACATACCGAAACCCAGGAAGTCGAACAGCACCACCCGCCGCCCGGCACTGAGCACACCCAACACGGCGTCGAAATCGATGGAGCTGGTCGGGAAGCCGTGCAGGACGAGCAACGGCGTGTCCGACCCGATCGAACCCGACGCCGGCGTGGGCGTCACGTCGACCATGAAGATCTCGCGCTTGCCGATGGAGACCAACTGGCCCCGCTGCTGCCACTGCTGGATCCGCTCGATCGCGCTCATGGCCTGAGATCCTGCCAGCTCAGCCCGCCCCCGGCTCGATCCGCTGGACCGGCGACACCCGATCGATCGAACCGTCGGCGGCGGCCATGGCCGCCACACCCGTCGTCTCCGCACTGGCGTCCAGGTACGCCTCGGCGCTGGGAGCCGTGCGGTGACAGGATGGGTGCACCATCCAGCCGAACGAACCAGGGGGTCGTCGTGGACGTGCGCAACGTGGCCGAGGTCGAGCCCGAGGTCGAGCACAACGGCACCGTGCCCGTGTGGTGGCTCATCCGCCCCGAGGAGATGAAGGCCATCACCGACGGCGGCTACCTGGAGCTGGCCAACGAGTTCGAGGTGGCCGTGGGTGGCGAGGTGTTCCCCCACGAGCACCCGACCCACGAGTTCTACTTCGTGATGACGGGCGAGGGCACCATGATCGTGGGGGGCGAGGAACGACCGGTCAAGCCCAGCGATCTGGTCTACATCCCGCCCGACACCGTCCACAGCCTGCGCACGATCGGCGACGAACCCATCCACTGCTTCTGCTTCGCGGTGGGGGTCAAGGGCGCCGGAGGCATCGACTACACCAACCACTGACCCCGCCGATTCGGGCACAGCCGACCACCGATAGGGCGGTCGCACGTGACCGCCGGCGAGACCGACCAGGGGGACCAATGGCCAACATCGACGGCACCTGCGACGAGCGGTTCACCGCCGTCCGCGACGCCTTCACCGCCAACTTCGACCGGGGCCTCGACGTGGGCGCCTCGGTGGCGGTCGTGCTCGACGGCCAGACCGTGGTCGACCTGTGGGGTGGGAGCATCGACGGCACCCTGGGCGAGCCTGGCCCGACCCCCTGGGAGCGCGACACCCTCACCAACGTGTGGTCCACCACCAAGACCATGACCGCCCTGTGCGCCCTGATGTTGGCCGACCGCGGCGAGCTCGACCCCTACGCGCCGGTGGCCCGCTACTGGCCCGAGTTCAAGGCCGGCGGCAAGGAGCAGGTGACGGTCGCGCACCTGATGAGCCACTCGTCAGGCCTGTCGGGCTGGCAGGAGCCCATGGCCCCCGAGGATCTCTACGACTGGGATCTGGCCTGCGCCCGCCTGGCCGCCCAGGAGCCCTGGTGGGAGCCGGGCACGGCCTCGGGCTACCACGCCGTCACGCAGGGCTACCTGGTGGGCGAGGTCATCCGCCGCATCGACGGCCGGTCGGTGGGCCAGTTCTTCGCTGAGGAGGTGGCCGGGCCGTTGGGCGCCGACTTCTTCATCGGCACACCGGCGTCGGTCGACGATCGGGTGGCCCGGGTCATCCCTCCGCCGCCACTGGACGAGCAGATCGCCGCGGCCGACCCCGACAGCATGGCCATTCGCACCCTGACCAACCCCCCGCTGTCGGCCGAGCAGTCCTGGACCGAAGCGTGGCGCCGAGCCGAGATCCCGGCGGCCGGCGGGCACGGCAACGCTCGCTCGGTGGCCCGGGTGCAGTCGGTCATGGCGCACGGAGGTGAGATCGACGGCGTGCGGCTGCTGTCCGAGGCCGGCTGCCATCGCGCCCTCGAACAGCAGGTCTCGGGCACTGACCTGGTGCTGGGGGCGCCGCTCAGCTTCGGGCTGGGCTACGGCCTCATCACCGCCGACACGCCACTGAGCCCCAACCAGCACGCCTGCTTCTGGGGTGGCTGGGGCGGATCGCTGGTGGTCGTCGACATGGACGCCCGGATGTGCTTCGCCTACGTGATGAACCGGATGGGCGAGGGCACCATGGGCGATCTGCGGGCGGTCGAGATCCTGTTCGCCGCCTACGGCGCCCTCGGCGCCTGACCGATGGATCGCTCGGTCTCGGTCAGTCGCGACCTCCACGCTCCGGCCGAGCGGGTGTGGGAGCTGGTGTCGGACCTTCCCCGAATGGGTGAGTGGTCACCCGAGAACACCGGCGGCGCCTGGCGCGGCGGGGCCGACGGCCCGTCGCTGGGCGCGCAGTTCAAGGGCACCAACGCCCGGGGCATGCGCCGCTGGCGCACGCGGGTGGTCGTCACCGATTGCCAGCCGGGCCGGAGCTTCGGCTTCGACGTGCGGGCCGGTGGGATGGGCGTGGGCCACTGGCAATATGACCTGGAGGCCACCGACGACGGTTGCCGGGTCACCGAGACCTTCGAGGACACCCGCGGCCGGACCATCACCTTCCTGGGCAGCCTGATCTCCGGCGTGTCCGACCGGGCCTCCCACAACCGGGCGGGCATGGAGACCACCCTGACCAACCTGGCCGCCGCGGCCGAGGCGGCCCCACGCCCAACCTGAGCGTGCGGCCTGGGGGTGCCGGCGGTGGGGCTACTCGTCCATCCACTCCGGCAACGGGTCTCTCACTGGCCCACCTGACCCACCGACGCCGACGCCGACGACCCTGATCGCCGCGGCCAGGAACCCCGTGCCGATGTAGCGATACGAGAGGCCGTGGGCGCACACGAGCTCGCGAAAGGCCCGGTACTCGCCGTATCGCCATCCGGGGTAGCCCAGATATTCGTCGAACTGGATCACCGTCCCGGCCGTCAGATGATCCGAGAGCTGTTCGAGTACGTAGGCCGTCGCCTCGTAGGTGTCGGCATCGAGGTGGGCGAAGGCGATCGCCTCAGGGTGGGACGCCAGGAACGGCGGCAGGGTCTGGTCGAACCATCCCTTGGTGAGCCGCACGTTGCCGAGCACCGGCGGGAGCAGACCACCCTCACTGAACGATCCCTTCGACGACGCCGTCCCCGCCCAATCGGCGTCCAGTCCTTCGAAGCTGTCGAAGCCTTCGATGACCCGGGATCCCAGCTTGCTGGCCAGGTAGTTGATGCTCCTCCCATGCCTGACACCGAACTCGAGGACGAGACCGGATGGCGGTATCTGACTGAGCGCGCTGTCCATCAGGCGGTAACGATCCTCGAACAGGCCACAGGGCATCATGTGCTCGCGCACGTAGATCGCCGATTCCTCCGCGGCCATCCGTTTGAGCTCGCTGAGGGTGCTCGATCCAGCGGCCGACTCGACCCGCCGGTACAGGAAGGCCGAGGCGCGCACGACCGATCGGTCCAGCAGCCGGCTCAACGCTCCAATTCGTGAGTCCTTCCCCACCTCCGGACCAGCCACGCGGCGACCCCCCTGTGCCCGATGGTTCGCATCCCACCACGCCGAGCCCCAGCTCTCCGCGTCGACCGCCCTTCGATCAGCTCACGATCTCACTCGTCTGGATCACCGGGGCGATGTTCGTGTAGTTGGCCACGTCGGCCATCACCTCGGCGGTGCCGGGCGATCCCATCGCCGCGCCCAGGGCGTCCATCGACTCGAAGGTGAAGTGGACGGCGGCCACGTACGGCCCATCGACGCCCTTGTCGATGTCGGCCCCGTCGAGGCCCCACGACTTGACGGCCAGCGGCACGTGGCTGTCGCGGTAGTAGTCGTGGTCGAAGGTGGAGCCCTCACCCGAGGGGTACAAGACGCTGAATCGGATCATGGTGCGGACTTCCTCTCGGTATCACGGCGATGGCCGCGTGGAGCGGCCGCGTCCTGATGGGCGGGCCCAGCCCTCGGAGACTAGGGCGTTTGGCGCTCACCTGCTTCCGGGATGGTTCCGTCGACCTCACGCCGTCGACCGCGTCGCCGACGCCGGGGGCACTCCCCCGGGCAGCTGGCTGACATTTCGTTCAGACTGGTGCCATGTCCGAGAACCTGACCCGGTTGGCCGAGTACAGCGACGCCATGTTCGCCGGCGACGAAGAAGCCGTGTTCCGGTATTGGTCGCCGGACTTCATGAGCCATGTGACCGCCCGGGTGAACCCCGACGCGGTGGGCACCGACGTGCGGGGCCAGGAGATCGAGTGGTGGGCCCAGGTGCGCTCCGCCTTTCCGGACATGACCTTCGGCGTCGACCTGATCATCGAGTCGGACGACCTGATCGTGTCGAACTGGACGGTGAAGGGCACCCACACCGGCACCGCCTTCTACGGGGTGGCGCCGTCGGGCGGACCGGTGGAGATCAACGGCACGGCCATCCTGCGCATGCGCGACGGCCTGGTGGTCGAGCACTGGGGCGGTCCCCACTGCCAGGACGGCGTGGGCCTGACCCACTGACCCTTCGCCCGGTCAGCTCGCCCAGGGCGGCACGAACCGGCTGCCGTCGTCCATCACCGCCTCCATACCCGGCGTGGTGGTGACCCAGGCCCTCGATGGGGCCGCACCTCCGTCGACGCACAGCTCGGTGCCGGCGGGGACGAAGGCCACGTCGCCCACCTGGAGGTCAGACCGCTCCCCGTCGAGCGTGACCGAGAGCTGCCCTTCCACCAGGTAGAGCACTTCGTCACGGCTGGGCCGATGGACGGCCCCGCCCAGAGCCGCCGGGACGGTCAGCTCCCAGGAGCAGATCTGGGTGGCGGCCCGCGACGGCGCCACGTACGAGCGGAACGTGCTGCCGTGAACCTCGTGCACCGCAGCCTGGTCGGATCGGATGATCGGCATGGCCTCTCTCCCTCATCTAGTCAGTTTTCTTGACTATATGGTCATGCAACCTGACCTGTCTGTCAAGATCTGGCATGACCGACGACGAACGCTTCGCCATCGCCGCGCTGGTGTTGCGGGCCTCGACCGAGCTGGTCGAGGGCATCCAGCAGGGCCTGGCCACCCAGGGATTCGATGACGTTCGACCCGCTCACGGGTTCGCCTTCGCGCGCATCAGCATGGGTGACGCGTCGATGATCGACGTGGCGCGCCACCTGGGCATCACCAAGCAGGCCGCCAGCCAGTTGGTCGAGTACCTGGTGCAGGCCGGCTACGTCCGGCGCCAGGAGCACCCCCGCGACGCCCGGTCCTCGCTCCTGGTGCTCACCGACCGGGGCTGGGCGTGCACGCGGGCGGCGTCGGAGGCGGCGGCGCTGACCATCCGGACCTGGGAGGGGGTCCTCGGGCCCGATGCCGTGCCGCGCGCTCGGCGACACACTGGCGGCCGTCGTGTCGCCCGGGCCCCTCCGACCGAGCTGGTAGGCGACCAGCCGCTCCGACGGGGCGGGGTGCCGAGCGGCGCGCCGGAGTGGGCAGCTCGATCAGGCGTCGGGGCTCGGCGGGTCTCCTGAGGTGTCGGACGCGACCTCGCTGACCATCACGACCTTCGGGCTCGTCGACCAGTGGTCGTCGACCCGCGCCTTCGGCTGGAAGATGGCTCCAACTCCGAGCATCGTCGCTCCGAGGACCCTTCCCAAGGCGTTCGCGATGTGCCCCGTGTCCACGCGTCTGACGATAGCGAGCACCCGCGGTCCAGATTCGTCGCCGAGCTCACGATTCGACCGGGACCGGCCGCTCCTCAGCTTCCGAGGTCGAAACGGTAGACGTTGGTCTCGCGGCGCTCGAAGCCGAGCCGCTGATAGAGGCGGTTGGCCGCCTCACGCGACGGGCGCGACGTGAGATCGACCGTGCCGGCGCCCTCCGCCCGGGCCCGATCCAGCGCGGCTCGGTTGAGGGCCTCGCCCACGCCGCGGCCGCGGGCCGCCTCGTCCACCACCACGTCCTCGATCCAGGCTCGGATCCCGGTGGGGATGGGAAACACGACCAAGGTCAGGCTGCCCAGGATCCGTCCGTCGGCGTCGGGATCGCGAGCCACCAGCAGGATGGCGGCGTCGGAGGCGGCGATGGCGGCCAGGGCGGCGGCGGACGGCGGCGGGTTCGAACGCGACAGCTGCGGGATCAGGCGTTCGAAGGCGGCCACCACCTGGCCGTCCACCGTGGTCATCTCGGAGATCTCGACCTTGCTCGCCATCACGCCAACCTAGACGGCCGGGCCTGGGCCGAACGCCTCATCGCCGGCGGAGGGCGACCCGGATCGTGGGGCGGGCAGGGTGGCGGCAGTACCCTCGTCTCATGGCCGCCGACGACCCCGGGACGAGGCTCGAGCACCTCCGCTGGATCTCGCACCCCGCCCTCGATACCCCGATCGTGCTGGTGGCCTTCGAGGGCTGGAGCGACGCCGGTGACGCCGCCAGCTCGGCCGTGCGCTTCCTGGGGGAGGCGTACCAGACCAAGCCCTTCGCCACCATCGACCCCGAGGTCTTCTTCGACTTCTCCACCACGCGACCTCGGGTGCAACTCGACGACGACCTGCGCCGTCAGGTGGTGTGGCCCGAGACCGTGTTGTCGGCCAGCACCGTGCCCGCCACCGGGCAGGGCCTCATCACCGTGGTGGGCAGCGAGCCCCAGCTGCGGTGGCGCACCTTCACCGAGCAGGTGGTGGGAGTGGCCCAGCAGTTGGGCGCCCGCATGGTGGTGACCTTCGGGGCGCTGCTGGCCGAGGTCCCCCACACCCGTCCCGTCTCCGTGTTCGGGACGGCCGACGACTCGGAGCTGGGCGCCGAGATGGGTCTGCTGCCGTCGCGCTACGAGGGCCCGACCGGCATCACCGGCGTGCTCCAGACCGCCTGTCGTGATGCCGGGCTCCGCTCCGCGGCCCTGTGGGCGGCCGTGCCCACCTACGTCCCGTCCGCCCCCTCGCCCAAGGCCGCCCTGGCCCTGACCGAGCGGGCGTCCCAGCTGTTCGACCTGCCCGTGGTCACCACCGAGCTGGAGATCGCGTCGGCCTCCTACGAACGACAGGTCAGCGAGCTGGTCTCCGACGACACCGAGACCATCGAGTACGTCGAGCACCTCGAGCACCGCTTCGACAACAACGAGCAGGACCCCTTCGCCGATGACGAGGAGAGCCTGGTCGACGAGGTCGAGCGCTTCCTGCGCGACCAGCGCGACTGACCCGCCGGTCAGGTCGCCCGGTCGTGCTCACAGGGCCCTAACACGTCCCTGATGCTGAGGACCACAGCGGTGGTCGATGGTGGAAGCACCTCGATGACCCGGAGATCGCCATGACCACCAGCATCCCCCCGGCTCCGCCGCGCGATCTCCCCGACAGCCGCCCGCCGACACCGCCGACACCGCCGGCCCCGTACCGCAACCCGGCCGCGATGGCTGCCCGTCCCTCCGACGATTCCACGGCCCTCGGCGGGTTGGTGGCCCTGTTGGTCACCGGCGGGCTGGTGGCGATGGCGCTGGCGCTGCATGCCAGCATCGTGTTCGGGTTGGTGGTGCTGGCCGCCATCTTCATCCCCCTGGAGCGACTGGCCAGCCTGCACCCCCAGCCGGTGCTGCGGCCCATGTGGAAGACCGACCTGGTCCACTTCCTGGTCAACAACGTCCTGGCCACGCTGGGGTTGGTGGTGGTCATCGCCATACCCGCGGTGCTGATGCGTCACCTGCTGGGGACCAGCGTGGCCGATGTCGTGCGAGCCCAGCCGTTCTGGGCCCAGTTCGCGGAGGCGGTGATGCTCACCGAGGTGATCGGCTACTGGGCCCACCGGGCGAGCCACCACGTCCCGTGGTTGTGGCGCTTCCACGCCGTGCACCACTCCATCGACCAGATGGACTGGCTGGCGTCGGCTCGCCTGCACCCCGTGGACCAGGTCTTCACCCGGGCCTGCGTGATCCTGCCTCTGTTCGTGCTCGGGTTCTCGAAGGCCACCTTCGGCGCCTACCTGGTGGTGGCCACACTGTGGGCGATCTTCATCCACGCCAACGTGCGCTTCACCTTCGGCCCGATGCGCTGGCTGGTGGCCACCCCCGCCTTCCATCACTGGCACCACACCAACGACGCCGGCGCCATCAACCACAACTTCGCGGGTGAGCTCCCCCTGTTGGACCTGGTGTTCGGTACCTTCCACTTGCCCAAGGGCCGCTGGCCCGACACCTACGGCATCGACGCCGCCGTGCCCGAGAGCTATCTGGGCCAGCTCGGCTGGTCCTTCCGCCACCAGCCCACCTGACGGGCCGGTGACCCGCGCCGCAGGGTGGCGGGGCTCAGCCGGCCGGGGCGTGGCGGGGCCAGGGCTGGGCCAGCTCGAACAACCGAGCCAGGCGCAGGACCACGTCGTCGGCGTGACGACGGCCGGTGATCTGCAGCCCCACCGGCAGGCCCTCCGACGACAACCCGGCCGGGACCGAGCACGCCGGGTTCCAACACACGTTGGCCAGCATGGTGAAGGGCACGCTCATGGCCCCGGCCTGCATGGCGCCGAAGCGGGCGACCAGGTCCTCGCCGGCGATGGTGGTCGGGGGAGGTCCCTCGGCGGCGAAGGCGGGCACGGCCGTGGTCGGGGTGAGCAACACGTCCACCTGGTCGAACAGGGCGGCCACATCGGCCTCCAGCTGGAGGCGGCGCCGCAGTGGCTTGACCAGCGTGGGGACCGGACGCTCGGCGCTCGAGCGCAGCCCGGCGGCCACGAAGGGCGTCAGCTCGTCCAGCCGATCGGGGTAGGCGTCGCGGCCGGCCACGTCGAGCCACAGGCCGACGGCGTCGCCGCTCAGCCAGGTGCGCACCGGGTCGGTCAGCGTGACCGCCACCTCCATCAGCGCCACGCCGGCCTGGGCGGCCAGCACCTCGGCCGCGCCTCGGGTCAGGTCGGCCACCTCCGGGTCCACCACGGCGAAGCCCAGATCGGTGGACCAGCCGATGCGCAGGCCCGACACGTCCAGCTGCTCGATGGCGTCGAGGTAGGAACCGCCGAAGGGGGGCAGCGAGGTGCGATCGGTGTCGTGAGGACCGGCGGTGACGTCCAGGTGGAGGGCGGCGTCGGCCACGGTGGTCACCTCGACGCCCAGCGACGTGGTCTGGCTGGTGCCGGCGCTGGGGGAGGGCACTCGACCGAAGCTGGCCTTCATCCCCACCAGTCCCGCGAACGAGGCCGGGATGCGGGTGGAGCCACCCCCGTCGCTGGCCGTTCCGAACGGCACCAGCCCGGCGGCCACCGCCGCCGCGGTGCCGCCGCTCGAGCCCCCC